>NC_017792.1 GCF_000252445.1 Deinococcus gobiensis I-0
TCGTTCAGGCGCTGTTGACGGCCTTTACGGGCGTCCAGACCCTGATCAGTCAGGGCGGCCAGATCATGGGTGTCATCCTGAATGCCCTGGGGAGCGTGCAGGCGATCGCCGCCGGGCAGGTGGCGGCGGCGGCAGGCTTCGTGGAAAGCACCATCGGCGGGAGCGTCCCCATCGTCCTGACGTTCCTGGGCCGCCTCGTAGGTCTGGGGAACATCGGGACGCGCATCCGGAACACGGTGAAGAAGCTCCGCACCCGATTGGACGCCACCATTGAAAAGCTCATGGTGCGCGTGAAAAAGGCCATCGGACAGGTGAAGACTAAAGGACAGACGGTCACGTCAAAGGTGAAAGCCGCCTTCTCAGGCATCTTCAAGAAGCAATCGTTCAATGCGGGAAAAGAGCAGCACAGCATCTACTTCCAGGCAAAAAACGGACGGGTGCAGCTCATGTTCGCCTCAACCCCACGGGAAGCGAGCTTACAGCTTGACTACCTACAACATGAATGCGAGGCGCTCGCCGATCCCATTCACCGGAACGAGGGTCTAAACCACATTCAGCGGGCACGAACTCTTGCGGCTCCTACGACCGCTCAGCTCACCACAGTGCAGGACGAAAAAGACTTGGAGAAAATCACGTTTGACCCGGGTCTGGACGATTGCCTGAAACAGATTTATGTGATCCTCCAGCGCAACTTCATGGGCGCTCTGGACGACTATGTGAAAATCCAGACGCCCATCCGCTACGACCGGCGAGAGCAATTCTTCAAGTTCAAGAGCGCGGGGCAGGAATACAATATCTACATCAGCAAACAGGGCTTTCCACAGTTCGGCCCATACGCCACACACACCGTGAAAATCGACATGAAAGGCAACCGCGAATATACTCTGCCGGACGGTGACTTTGCGAACGCCAATATCAAGGCTGGATTTGCAAAATCCAAGAAACACAAGGGCTACACTTGGCACCACCATGAAGACCGGACGACCATGCAGTTGGTGCCGTACAAACTACACGATAAGTTCAGACACAGCGGTGGCGTGAGCTTGATCGATAACCTAGGAGAAGCGTAATGCGCGATATTGATGTCACCGACAGTGAACAGCCAGTAACCACCGCTGAGCTAGACCACTTTGAGCAGGAGCACAACCTCATCATCCCAGAGGTCTATCGGGCGTTCCTCCTCGAGCACAACGGCGGCTCCCCCAGCCCGGAGAACTTCAAGGTGGAGATGGAACCCCGCCCCCACACTCGCCGCAGCCAGACTAAGTTGTTTGGTACAGCAGTGGAATTCTTCCTTTCCCTAGATGCGGAGGACGTTAGCATTAGCGCCCTGTGGCCCTATGTCACAGAAGGACGCCTGCAGTCTGGAATGTTCCCCATTGCCTACTGCGGCGGCGACCTATTGTGCATCTCTACTCGCGAGAACACACTCCACCAGATTTTCTACTGGTTCAGCGAGGAAGAATACGATGCGCAGGCTGAAGGGGATCGAAACCTTTACTTCGTGGCATCCTCATTTGATACGTTTTTAGACAAGCTGTACGATTAAATTAGGGCAAATGCCTGAAACAGCTGTGGCCGTCCTACAGCTGCAGGGCAACATTTGAGAACATGGGAGCTGAAAGAGCACTGTTCTTTCAGAACGCCAAGGGCTGAAGCTCAGAGCCTGCTGTTACTCCAGCCTCGTCTTGGCCTTCCTGTCTTCCCAGTTCTGTCGCCCGTGCTAATACAGGTGACGCTAAGGACAAGCAGCATTACGAGGCGGCCACCCGTGAACTGAAAGCCACGATTCACAGCGGCAAGGTGGAGCGTTCACGCTTCACGGCCGCGCAACTTCAGGACATCGAGAAGGAACATCAGAAAATCACGGATTACACTTGGCACCACCAGGACTTTGCGAGAATGCAACTCGTCAAGACGTTTGAGCACAGCAAGACAGGCCACCTGGGTGGCTCCAAGATGTGGTTCGGAAGGTGACTATGGAAATCTGGGAACAAGACAGCGGCAGAGCACTCGGCAGTCAGGAGCACCTGCGAACTATTGAGGACACCGTGGGTCAGCCGTTCCCGACCGACTATCTGCACGTCCTTCAGACCCACAACGCGGCCTACTTTGAACGGCAGGAGTTCCCAGTGGTCACGCCGGACGGCCCGGAGGACAAGAGTGTGGCCGTCCTGCTGAACGCGGACGGCGATGAGATGGACGCCGAGAGCGTGCTGAGCCAGTGGCGCACCTTGCAGGACGAGCATGGGCTGGAACCGCACGTCGTCCCGTTCGGCATGGATGGGGGCGGGAATCTGGTGTGCTTCGACTTCTCGGCCGGGGGCGAACCGGCGGTCGTGTACTGGCAGCATGACGAGACGTGGTCACCGCTTCCGGTGGCAGAAAGCTTCGCGGCTTTCTTGCAGCAGCTCAGCTGAGCCGGGCGACGGGCCGCGGATTGTGTGAGGGCAGAGAGCGTTATTCGGAAACGGCCCTGAACGCCAGCTCTATGGTCTGCAGAGGCAGACCATGATGAGATGAACACATAATCCGGGCGTGCAGGGTGAGACCGCCCTATGCTTGGCCTTGCCCCGCGGTCAGCTCTATCGGGCTCACTCCACGGATGAGTGCGCAGCAGGTGCAGGAGCAGCCTCCATGGCAGGATTATCGTGGACGGGCGATGGTGAGTCGGGTCCGGATTGGGGGCGGGTTCCGGGTCAAGCTGCACAGTGGGGCGGTAAGGTCTTCTAGGAATGACCTGGGCTGCCCGGGAAGCTCTTCCGGCGCACCAGCACGCCCATTTCCTGAAGTGTCAGGGGCTGAAACCCGAACCGAGAGTTTCCGATGGAGCGTGTTCCCGTCCGGCCTGACAGGTTGCTTTTCATCACATTCAGACCGCCGGCTCAACAGATCAGGGCGGTAGTCTGTGGTTGTCACGCCTGACAAGCCGCGCAGGAAGATGATTGCGTTTCACTGAGATATAGAGGAGGCACACACCGTGAAACATGCTCCCCGGGCAAAACACCTCGGTAGCCGCTTTGACGACTTCCTGGCTGAGGAGGGCCTTCTTGCTGAAGTCGACGCGGTGGCGCAGAAACGTGTCATCGTCTTCCAGCTGGAACAGGAACTCCAGCGCCGCGGTTGGACGCGGGCTGAACTGGCCGACCGCCTGGGCACCCCTGGCCCGGTCGTAGAACGCCTCCTCGACCCAGAGGACCTCACGGTCGACCTCCAGCTCCTGGGACAAGCTGCCGACCTGCTGGGCGAACGCCTGAGCATTACCCTGCGCTGAGCGACCAGGACATCCGACTCAAATTTGAGCAGCAGGAAGTCGCTCTGGGCCTGAGCGTGACGTGGACTGAACTGAACTTTGACAACACCACCTTCACCTGGACGGCCTCAGGGAACAGTAGTAGCGGGGACGTGAATAATGTCCTGCCAGACAGCCTGCCCGCCCTGACCCATCTCCCAAGGACACCCAGCCCATGACTCAGACCTTCCCCGATTACCGCGCCCTCTTCACACGAATGGTCGATGACCTTCGCCGCGACCGACTGTTCGTGGTCGAGCGGTTCGTCCTAGGCGATCCGCTGAGCTTGGTAGACATCCAAGCACTGGAAACGGAAACCGGTTATGAGCTCACCAACGACCTGCGGGCGTTCTACGCACAGATGAATGGCCTGAACCTGAAGTGGTACCTCGACCCAAACCTGAGTGATGCGGACCGCAAGGCGTTTCTTCTCGAATTCCCTGATGTGGATGTCGAGAACAGCAGTGACGAGGCAGCCTCGGCCGCTATCCGTATTCTGCCACTCCGTGAGGTCCTCACCCGTCACTGGGGTGAGGACGTGTACTACGAACCGGAAATGGGCTTCCATGGGGAAGCACTGAGCGTAGAAGACTTCCACGAAAGTATGCGGCCCTTTGATCTGTTCAGCGACTACCGCGCATGCATTCTGGCCTTCCGACAGAAAAAGAATCCGGCGGTGTTTCTTCTTGACGATCACTACGCGATTTGGGACGAGTCCAGGGGCACAGACATCCGCTCGTACCTCGATTTCATCCTTGCCACGAAAGGGCAGTCCGACGCTCGGAAGCGCTGGCTGTCCGAGTATGGCGGTTACGATCATAGGGTCAGCTTCGGCGGGTCATTCGGGAAGAACACGCCATCAGCCCTCATCAGGTAAGCAAGTGCCAAGCAGAATCCAGCGCTACCATCACCATCGGGATAGGAAGACCTTATGGTGAGCGATGGGGTGATTCTATCCTTACTTGGCCCGATCGGCCCAATGGTGGACTTCGAAGACTATGAAGCGTACCGGGCCCAAACGATTGCCCGCTTGGACCGTGCAGACGTGATGCGTCTTCTGGATGAGTGGCGCACGAAATACGCCCGCTTTCCAGACAACGTCGAGGTGTTGGCCATTGAGTTTGCCGAGCACCACCCTGAGTACCAAACGGAGGTCTCTGCGGCTCTCCTTAAGGCTGGCTTTGATCCACTTGAACAAACCGATTAGCTCTGGCCTCAGCCGCTGGTCATTCACATGACCCTGGTCACCCAGCTGGAACAGTTTGAACGCCGATGCCAAGACATCATGCTGCTGGTCTCCCAGGCTCGTAGGGAAGAGCTGTCCGAACTGGTTCACCAGTTTGCGGGCAGTGGGAATGTGTATATCCTTCGGGGCTTGTCCAGCCGTCTGGCCCAGGCAGATGCAGGTGAGGGCATCCACCTCCTGGCCTTCCCACTCATTGAGGGCCTCTGCGCGATGCAGGATCCGAACGTCCTGACCAACCTCCTGACGGCACTTGCCCGCCTGGAGCAAGCCGGGGTGGACTGGAAAACCGACGAACATCTGGCGACGGCGCGTCGACTGTTCAGCCTGTGCCGCGGTGTGGCTGAGCTACTGGAAGAAGATGCCGACGATTTTGAGCGGCAGAACCTGGGAAAAGCCTAGATTTTCTCCCAGGGAACACCGTCGCCCGTAAGCGAGAAGTGTTGAAGGAGAACTCATGGCTGGGCTGCACCATCACCTCCAGACCCCGACCATATGATCCGGGAGGCCTTCCGACTCTTGTGGGAGACCGATCATCTCCTGCGGACGGATGAAGCTCACGATTTGACCCTGGAGCAGTTCGACCACGATGGGGATGTGCCGGAGTCCTGGCCCACGGAATCGGGGCAAACAGCACTCCCTGACCTCGTGGTCATGACCGCCGGGTTCGGCGACGTGACCTACACCGACTATCCGAGCAATGACCGCGACTGGCCCGTGATGTCGAAGAAAATGCTGGCCATTCTGCTCGGGGTGGCTGAATTCGGCCACCAGACCGTCCCCGTGAGCATCGTTGATCCGGTGGTGCGCACAGAGCAGGAGCATGAACAGGCAGGAGCTTTGCTGGAGACTCGGTGGCCTGATGCCAATCGGGAGTACGTCATCGTGCAACTGACAGACCCGGTGGAGCTGGACGAAGAAGCGTCAGGCGTCGCCCGCGACCCCAATCTGCCCTGGATCGTCGACGTCCACCAGTACGTGTTCAAGCAGCCGGCGAGCACCCTGCCACCGATCTTCAGGTTAAGCATTGACCCCACGGTCCTCTACATTTCGGCCACCGCTCGCGTCGCCCTGAAGGCCGCCGGGATCGCCGGGCCGCGTTACCTCCCGTTGGAGGGTTACGTTGACGGTGGTGGCGACGAGGTCGACATTCAGGTCCCTGAACCGAACGTCTCCGATTGAGCGTGTCCCCATCCGACCTGACGGATTGACTTTCCACCTGAGCCAGACCACCGGCGCAGCGGGCTGGAGCCGTGGTCTGTGGGTGCCACTTCCGTTCTCACGCCTGACAAGGCTATGGAGGAGCATGCTGACAGCTCACTGAGGTCGGAGGAGCGAAGCACTATGGAAATTGAGGGTGCCCCAATTGCGGTTCCAGCCGATTTGCAAATCTCAGCGTACCTCAGCCCGCCAGTTCCAGGCGGGCAAATTCGTTCGGGGTCCGGCCACCAAGCGAGGTATGGGGCCGGACATCGTTGTCGTCCTGGCGCCAGGCTGTGAGGATGAGGCGAGCCTGATCCAGGCTCTGGAACCAGTGGAGATTGAAGCACTCGTCCCGGACCCGACCATTGAAACTCTCGATGTAGGCGTTCTCCACAGGCTTTCCAGGCCGGATAAAGGTGTGCGTGATACCGCGGTCGTGGGTCCAGAGATCCAGAGCCTTCCCTGCGAACTCCGGGCCGTTGTCGGTGGTGATCGCCTGGGGTGCGCCCCGGAAGCGAACGACTGCCTCGAGGCTGCGGACGACATCATGGCCCGTGATGGAGGTGCCGACGTGCATGACCAGGCACTCCCGCGTGAAGTCGTCCACGACGTTCAACACACGGAACCGCTGCCCGGAAGCCCGCTGATCAGCCATGAAGTCCAGACTCCACCGCTGATTGGGTGCAGAAACCTGCGGTTTCTACTGACGCTCTCCGACGCTGAGCTTCCGGCGCTCCTTCTGCCGAACAGCCAGCCCTTCTGCCCGATAGATCCGGTAAACACGTTTGTGATTCACGGTCTCACCTTCCAGACCCAGCATCAGGTGAATCCAGCGGTACCCGAACCGAGGCTGTTCCCGCGCCAGCACGCGGAGACGCTCAACCAGTTGCTGGTCTTTTTCCCTTTTCGGGGTGTTCCGTCTGTGCGTGATCCGGGAGAAGCCCAGCACCTGGCAGGCCCGACGTTCACTGACCGTGAACGAGTCCCGCTGGGACGTCGTCCCAGGCATCACCACTTTCGCCCACCACCTCCCCCCGCATGGCGTTGTCGAGCGACAGGTCAGCCACCAGCTTCTTGAGACGCCGGTTTTCAGCTTCCAGCGGTAGATCGTGGTCATCGCGACTCCATGGAGTCGCGCGTGGGTCGCTGATCGGGGTTCCGGCTTCAAGCTGCCCGAGAATCTCCAGGAGCTGCTGCTCCGTGTACCGTTTGCGTTTCATGTTTCTCCCCGTCTGCTGCTTGATTTGCAATCAGACTGGCACCGGAAACAGGGGCAAGGTCACTGGAAAGTGGCGTCAAGACCGGCGAGATCGAAATCATAGAGCTGTCGGGCGGTACGTCCCGGTTGCCGCGGCCCCGATAACGACTCGCACCACACGCGCCGCATCAGGAGAGCCATGAATAGCGAACGACAATTGGACAATCAGGGCAACGCCATCGGCCTCTTTCGATCCGCCTTCCAAACTGCGGTTGGACACTTGCAGGAGACGCACCAGAACCTGCAAGACGTGTCTCAGGAGAAGCTGCTGGCCGCGACTGCCGAGCAGAGAGCAAATCGCGCCTGGTACTTCGAGAACGATGGCGTGACGCAGCACGATCTGGACTTGTTCAATGAGGTGATGCGGGACTACTGGGCGAGTCTGCTCGATTGCCTAAGGGACCCGAGGGCCGACACGACCGTGGACGCCTGCCTTAATCTGCTCTTCCGCTGAGCATGGGGCTGGCGTTCACCTGAGGCGACACGGGACGTGGTGCATCACAACCCCCAAGGCAAGCATATCGGCAGCAGCTTCGACGATTTCCTGGCCGAGGAAGGCCTGCTCGCTGAAGCCCACGCGGTGGCGCAACAACGGATCATCGCCTTCCAACTGGAACAGGAACTCCAGCGCCGCGGCTGGACACGGGCCGACCTGGCCGACCGCCTGGGAATCTCACACCTGGCCGTAGACCACCTGCTCGACCCCGAAGACCTCACGGTCGACCTCCAGCTCCTGGCGCGGGCCGCCGACCTGCTGGGCCGACGCCTGAGGATCACCCTGCGCTGAGCGATATTGAGCTTCTGATGGCATTTACAGGCCACGCCTTCCTACAGCTCAAAGTTTCTCTTCGCCATTACTATCGGAAAGTACAATTATAATTGGTATAACCGTAATCATTTCAGATTCCATCTGGATCAAGGTAAAGGTCCATAGTACTCCTGTATAAGTCGCCACGAAAGTGAATATGCGCTGCCGGAGTCTAAGGATGTTTGACGACATGCTCATAACCTCCGCCTAATTCGGAGGTTCAGTATGTGGCATCACGCTCTGTGTCGGAAAGTCAATCTGAGCGAGGTGCATGATTTTCATCGTCATATCCGAGTCCCCAGACAGAGATCGGCGTAGAGCGAACAGCGGCGGATGGTGCCGCAGTTTAGGGTGCGGCCGCATGAGCCAACGCCGGCCGGCTGCAAATTCGCCCTTTGCAAAGAGAATCTGAGCCAGTGCCTCGAGCTCCATCAACACCTCGAAAAGGCCTTCATCCGCAAGGCCAGTATCCAGCAACGTCCGCATCCGGAACTCGGAAATGCCCAGCAAGCTGGCAAGTGTCGGAGTTTGATAGGCCTGTGCGAGGGTATAAATGCGTTGCGCAGTGTCCGGGTCGAGCATCGGTACGGGAAAGGATTCCGACGGAGCAATGGGCGTCAGTTGAGCAAATGGCTGACCACGGCGAGTGATCAGAAAGGCCTGACCTTCATGCAGGGCGCTGAGTAGGGTGAGCCACTGGGCACGCGCGGTGTAGAGGTCGATGGGATGTAAGGTGTCCAACTGGTCTTTAGAGTGCCTAATAAGCACCTATGCTACCTTGCCGGGCCGAACATGAGTTCATTTCAGCTTCCGGATTTCTCCTCAGGCCCTCTGCTCCAGCGCCGGCCACGCCTGCATCGCATCAATGACCAGTTGACGCTGGTATACCGCAGCGATTTGACACTCCATCAGCCACTCACGCTGATACGGAAGAGATTGGTGCGGCATGTGGCAGTCGCCACCGCCGACCTCTATACCCGGCATTTTCTCGATTTCGAGGAATTTTTGATCAGGTCGGAGGTCACCTGGGACGCGGCGCCCAGCACCATTCGACAGGTCGCTACGCGATACATCCAGGCTCAGGGAGGACACGTCACCCGGCGCCAGGACCACCTGCTTGCCTCCTCGCCCATCAGTCCAAGCACCGTCTCAACACAGACCCTTCGGCTGCGCTTCGAGGCACTGCGTTCGATCTACGCGGAAGCGCTCCGAAGTGGGTTGTACCCGCACGATCACAATCCGTTCGAGCGCGTCTTGAAAATGGAAGGTCACCGCGGCCTTCCAGCTGCCCCACCCAGTTGGAGCGGGCTCTCCCAGCCCCGCAATACCCGTTCTACGCCGCAGCAGTACTTCATCTTCCGAGATGGGGTGTGGACGCCCACCCACCTGCTGGATCCAGTCACGCTCTACGAACGTGTGCTCGCCGCATTTGCAAGCTCAGAGGCTTCCTTGCGAGACCAGTGCATCGTGCACCTGTTGTTTCAGGGGGGTGCGCGAGTTAGTGAAGTCTGCACCCTGACCTTCCATGGATGGAGGTATGCGCTGAACGGTCAGGAAGCTTTCGGACATAGCTTCAAGCTCCGTAACAAAGGATCAGGTCACTTGGCCATCAAACCAGTTCATACCGACGCGTCAGCGGGAGAGCTCCTCCGTCAATACTTCCTGACCGAGCGGCGGGCGGTGGATCCGCTAACACCTGAGTTCACCGCCTGGTGCCAGGCCCAAGGCATCCTCGAAGGTCTGCCGGCTCACTATCACGCATTTTTGCTAGATACAGGCCGCTCACCCGCAGAAGTTCAACTCTTCCTCAATGCCAGAGGAGATGCGTACACCGCAAATGCTTTCCGTAAGGGGGCATGGCGACCCTTTCTACACGCAGCCGGGCTCGAGGTTCGGCCGCATCAGGCTAGGCACGCCTTCGTGACCCAACACTTGCGGGGCATTGACGAACTGTATTTGCATGATCCCGAAGAGCACCGTCAGGCCAGGCAAGCTCTCGCGGCTTACATGTTCTGGAGAAACCCTATAAAAACGTTCCGCAGTTACGACCATAGCCAAACAGAGGAACGGACCTTGACACAACTGACCCTGGTCAGGCGTTGCCTTCAGCAGTCGGAGGGTGAGCGCCAGCTTAAGGTCGGATCCATGGCTCGTTCCGAGTTTCCAAGTGAACTGGCTCAGCGCTTTTCTCGCGTGACTGGAGCAGATCACAAGTGAAGGGTGGACAGATCCGCGCCATTCACCACTGGCAGGCCATGTTTGAAGATAAAACTACAGCTCCTAGTAGCGTGTTTCAAGTGCTTCCAAAGAAATTTTTGGAGGAATGTAGAAAAAGTGGAGTATCATCGAAATTTCAATTTAAGAAGTGTACATCTCTCATTAAATCTAGCGAGTGGAGAGATGAATTATCATTGATTTTTATTTGCTTCGTAATCGACACAAGATTTATTGAAAAAAGCGAAACCTATAATTTAATCAAATCGTGTGCAAATTATCTTGCTGAATGTTCTCGAATTGCAGGAGGTAAAGATCAAGTTCGCCATGATTATCATCTTAAGCCGCGCTATGCTCGCGAATATCTAGAAATATTCCGTACCAAGCATGCAACGCGACTCAATGACCAACTCATTCTAGCCATCGAGGTTGTGGAAGGAGTACTAGGAAATCTGCCAAAGCGTGAGTCTCAAGCGCTTTCTCATTTTCAACTCGGAATGACGAGCGAAGAGCTATATGATGACCTTCGACCTAATACACTGGAAACACTACGCAGTCTTTTGCCCCAAGATTTACAATTTCTACGAGCAACAATATTCGATCCTGACTATAAAGGACAAGCACCAAATAGGCTATTGCTGAGATTCCTTTGTCAGCAGTTGACAATAGCCGAGTTTAGTTGGAGTGTGCATTTAATTTTGTATGCAGCCATAAGTTTATCAAAGGACAAATCTCAACCTTCGATAATTGAAAAACTCAACGATACATACAGATTTTTATTTTTTCTTGATACTGTTAATTATCGGGAGGACAGTGCATTTGATATTCGAACCCGAGTTATTCCCAAGTATCAAAATGAGATAACACGCACCCTTGCATCACATCCTGATCTTAGAGATTACGTAGTATCTTGGCGCGCCGTTATATCCTTAGGTTTAAAAATACCATCTGCTCATCAAAAAAAGGATTGGAAAGATATAATTAACCAAACATTATACAAAAAATACCTTCAATTTTTTATTATAGACCAATTCATTTTTTCCTCCAGCGATGAGCTTCAGAATAAGTTGACCACTTATCTTTGGAAGTGGAAAAATTCACCGTACTTCTCTCAGCTCGTCCTACTGGCTATAGGTCTGGTTTCAAACCAGGAACATCGTCCTGCGTCTGCCATGCATATCGTGCGGGGACTGCGTCTACTCCTTGAGCGCGTGGCTGAAGAGGAGATGGGGACGTTGAACGCGAAGGCAATTCTCAAGGTACTTGAGTCCAGTGCACCGGACGATCCACAAGGCACGGCTCGACTAATGCTACTGGCTACAGCCTATCGAGGCGCTTGGCAATCACAGCAGACGTTCCTGCTGCGGCAGCAAGGTCCAGCAGAAATGCCAAGCGACCTGCTGCTCCCAGAACTTCCTCGGTCCATTGTTTTCAGCCGTCAGGAGAACTCGGCGCGGGTTCTGCGCCAAGAGCGCCGTCAGTCGGCGATCGACAGGGTTGCGGAGTCGTGGGATGAGCTCCATCGCTGGGCGGATTATCAGCTTGTGGCTTTACGGGCAGTCATGCTGGCATTCCATGAAGTCACATGGAATCAGGACCCACGATATGCGCCAGCTCCTCAGCCCTTGGATGTCGCTATCTCGGGCCATGGAGAGACTTGGCATTTCACGATCTGGACTGGGAAACTTTTTCACAGCCACGCATTTCGACAGCAAACTGAGTCGAACATTCCGGAGGAGCATTTTTTTCTGGAATATCGAGGAGTCTCGGGGGTGGCAGAGCCGCAGGGTCTGTGGTGTGCAGACCTCTTTCGCACCTGGTTCTGTATGGAGGCAGCTCGGCGCTTTGAGGCGACCTGGGGACGTTCAACCGAGTGGCTTCGGTCAGTAGATCCTGGTGTGCTAAATCTTGGCAGATCGCTCAGCCAGGTCCTACGCCCATCAGTGAAGGCACTTCAGGCGCAGGGACACCCAGTGCCCTGTATCTTTCGGCCTGAATCCGTGTACCGCGCCGCCCTATTTGGCGCACTGGCCATGCGCCTGAGCCGCGAGGGAGCGCATCGGGGCCATGAGTCGCTGCAACTGCGCAATGATCAGGATTACCTATTTCTCCATACCCACCGGGACCAGGAAACCATTTTCATGAAGCTGCTCCCAAAGGGGCATAAGGGAACGCGAAGTCGGCCAGAGACACCTGCCTATAAGGTCGTGTCGGTCGCGGCCCTTAGATGCCTAGAAGCTTTGCAGCACCATCGTTGGCTAACGGGAGAGGAATCTAGCGCGTCTCGCATGGGGAAAGCTGGGCAATACGCGTTCCAGGTCAATCAAAGAGTCATCTCCCTTCAGAGCCTCAATGTCTGTCTCCGGTTCTTGACGTACGGTTTCGGAATGACCAGCCAGGCCGAACCGGACCGGGTGTTGAACCTGACCTCACATCTGCTGCGATACGGCTTTGCCATCAATGCCCGTCAAAAGGGCATTCACCTCGATGATCTAGCCCTGGCACTGAACCACAAAAATGTGCTGACCTCCGCCTACTACGGTCGGCCCACTAGT
This sequence comes from Deinococcus gobiensis I-0, assembly GCF_000252445.1. Lineage (GTDB taxonomy): Bacteria > Deinococcota > Deinococci > Deinococcales > Deinococcaceae > Deinococcus > Deinococcus gobiensis. Next base: position 12,574 of record NC_017792.1, read on the forward strand.
CTGCAGCAGAGGAACACCCTGGCTCGTGTGGCTCGGCAGGTCAGTGGCCAGTCCATGTCAGAGATGAGCCCAGATTTGCCAGAAGTTCTCCTGGACGACTTCTGGCCACTTGCATCTCATGGGGAAGCCTCGTCTTTTGAGCAATGGCTACAGGAGATAGAGCAGGATCTGGAACGGCGGGAGATGGCATTGATTCAGCAGATGCGGGGGTTGAGCTGATGAGTGTAGACGCCCTGAGACCCTCGTATGAGGCCAAGCGGCGCCGGTCTCTGACGTTGGTTCAGCAGGCTCTGGAGAGTCTGCATGAGCAAGGGAAGGCGGTGACGATTTCCACCATCGAGGCTGAGACCAGAAAGGTTGATTCGGATGGCATCGGCGTCAACCGCACCACGTTTAAGCGCAACCCGGAGGTGGCGGCACTAGTGGATCAGGTGCTCTCGCGGCCGCTTCACCGGGCAGCGGTCCCGCAGTATCACCAGGTGAATACCAACGCCCTTCGGCCAGGCCGGGAATTGAACCGGGCGTTTCACCGGCTATTGAGCAAATCGAAGCAGGAATTGGCCACGCGCGTCATTGTGTTGGAGGAGGAACTTCTGGATCTGCGTCAGCAGTTGGCAAACCGAGACCGTTTGGTGATTGAAGAGCAGGAACGCCGCTGGCGCTGATGCCAGGTCAGCTGGGCTCAGAATCTGGTCTCGCCTTGGGCTCGTCAATGAGGCCTAGGAGAAACCGGACGTCCACGTCCAGTGCTTCTGCAAGGGCAAGGACCTCGAAGTCGTATACCGAACGCTGATGGTTCTCGATCCGGATCAGCATTGTTTTGGTGATGCTGTACCCACTGAGTTCGAGGACCCGGGCGCTGGTGGCTTCCATGGTCATGGGTGGGGTGTGGAGACGGCGGGCAAGGCGGAGACGCTCGGCAATAATGTTCGGCTTCTTCGTCAAGCGCCGAATTGCACTCGCTTGTCTCATCCGGCCGAATCTACCATTGCCGCCTCAAGAAAAGAAAAGCAGTATGCTATAGGTGCTTATTAGGCACCTATGTCAGATCCTGTCCTATTCTCATCCCTCACAGTGCGCCAGGCAGTGGTGGATGACACCCAGAGGCTCTGGATTGCCTTTGAGGAAGGTTTCTGGCTCTGGGTGGACCTCGCAGGCTATCTGGAAAATCAAGCTGTAACGTCTCTACCGCCTTACAACGCTACGCAAGAAGGAATGGACTTGCGGTTATCCCCGCAGAGTCAGCTCTCTTTACCCCTGCTATTTCAGCCTACTCAGGCTGGGCTCGAACAGGGCATTTGTGTCTGTGCGATCAGGCGTTCCAAAGAATCTTGGTATCGCCCCCTCCGCCTGACTGGTGTGGTGTCAAGGCGACGGAGCAAGCCTTCAGTCCACTTGCTGACGAGAGGGTTGACTTTGTCAGCTGATGAGCTCAGGCAAGCGGCTCAGGCTCACGCAATCAGCGTGCCTTCGTTCCTTTATCGCCTGGACGATCTGTGCCATCTGCTCGAAGGGTCAAGGCTATCTGTATCCAATGTCTTTCACGCGCCCTGGCAATTGACGTCAGCACAAGTGGGCTATCCCACATTGTGGGCAGCGATTCTGAATGGCCAAATCGGACTGGTGGAGCAGGTGATCGTCGCCAAGGCCAACCGAAAAGGGGGCAACTGATCTGTTGCAAGAAGAAGAGTCGTCATGCAACACGATGACACATCGCCCTTGGCTCTCCTTGGCCTCTGCAGGCCTCTAGAAGCCTCAGCGGAGCTGTGGGTGCACATCCGGGCGTGTGCAACCCCTCCAGACGCCTTCTTGACCTTCCTAGGCGGACATGAAGGGGGATGATATGGCATTGGTGCATGTGCACCAATGCTAATAGGAGAACACCGTCTGAGAGCTAGCTAATCTGAATAGATGTTCTTTGCTTAAAACATTATGTTTATCGATGCAACGACTGTTGAGCAAAATACCCTCCTGATGCGAGAAAACAGCACAAATCTGCTTGTGCATGATGCACAAGCAGATGAGCTGAAGTCCGTCCTAGCGAGGGTTTTGAGGATTACCGCTTTGTCACAGGTAAACTCCCGTCTTACACACAGAAACCATCAGGTCTCCGGAGACCTGATGGTTTAGGGAGCTGAGAAATTCAGAGACCAAGCAAAAGCGGCAGCCAGAATGGCTGCCGCTTTTGCTTGGTCTCTACTTCCTGGTGGTGCGGCTCTTGGCTTTGGGCTTGGCCGCCTTGCGCGAGTTGCCCAGGTGTTGCCCCTTCTCGAAGCTCGACTGCATCTTGCGCCGCGTCTCTTCCACCATCGCCGCAAAATCCACCGCCCCGGCTTCCACCGCTTCCAGACTCGCCTTCGGGGCCGCCGTCCGGCGGGTCACCGTACTCAGCGACTCGTTCACCCCGTCAAACCACTTCTGGTAGGCCGGTGTGACATTCACGACCATCTCTTTGACCGTGCGGGCATACGTCTCGTCCGCACCACGGCGGCGATACGCCTTGGGCAGTTCAAAGCGTTCGGGCAGGTCCGCCGCTTCGATCTTGCCTTCGCGCACCGCATCACGAAACTGCTTGTAAAACGCGTCACTGCGTTGGGGGTTCGTCAGCTGTGCCATCTGCGCACTCAACTTTTCGTAGGCCATATCAAGAGTTATAGGTTCCCTTTTCTCTGAACGCAAGTCTACTAGGGCATTGCTCCATCATCTTCGTCTCCTTCGCGTCTCAATAATCCACCGACGATTTCTCAACGATTTCCCACTGAGCTGCGCCAGGAGCAACGCGCTATGACCCAACCCAACTTCATGATCATCGGTGCCGCCAAAGCCGGCACGACCTCGCTCTACCACTACCTCCGGCAGCATCCCCAGATCTACATGACCCCCACCAAGGAAACCAACTACTTCGCGCTGGTGGGGCACCCCCTGGACTACGCGGGCCCGGGCGATCAGGACTACATCACCCGCTTCTCGGTTACGACCCCGGAAGGCTATGCGGCACAATTCGCCGGGGTGCAGGGGGAACGGGCCATCGGAGAGGCCTCGCCGCTCTACCTCTACGATGCCCAGACGCCGCAGCGTCTCAAAGCGGCCGTGCCAGACGTCCGCCTGATCGCGGTGCTGCGAGAACCAGTGACACGGGCCTACTCGGCGTTCTCACACCTGGTGCGCGACGGCCGTGAACCGGCCGTGAGCTTCGCGGAAGCCCTGGAGCTGGAAGAAGACCGGATCGCGGCGGGCTGGGAGCACATCTGGCACTACACCCGCATGGGCCGCTATGCCGAACAGCTGCGGCGGTATCAGGCCCTGTTCGCCCCAGAGCAGCTGCGGGTCTACCTGCATGACGACCTGCTCCGTCGCCCGGACTGGGTGATGCAGGACCTGCTGAAGTTCCTGGAGGTCGATTCGTCCGCGCTGCCGGATCAGTCCGTGCGGCACAACGTCTCTACGCTGGGTCTGCCGCATCTGCCACCCCTTCTGCCGAAGGTGCAGGAGCGGCTGGAGGCCCTGTTCACCCCAGAGCGCGAGGCGCTGGCAGAGTTGCTGGGTCGGGATCTCAGAGACTGGGAGAGACAGGTTCTCACGGCGTACTGAGGAAGAGGGACAGTCAGGCTGGCCTGAGCTGTATCTCCGGACTGAAGGTCAACCGCGCGGGACAGGGACAGGCTCAAACGCCACACCCCGTAGACCTCCCGCCCGGCAGGCCTCCTTCGTCTGCTGAGGAGCATACAGACCCGGCATGTTCTCGAACCGAAGCAGTCCCGGCAGGTCCTGCTCATCCACGGACAGGGCCAGGTGGGTCACCTGATCTGCCCGGATGGATTCCGGATCGCGCGAGGCCGTGGAGGCCACCTCGACCCGCCGCTTCGCCCGCGCGTCGTACTGGGTCACGATGGTCCGTTCCAGGTCGATGACGTTCGTCCACTGCCGCAGTTGCACGATGACGAACTGCGTGGCCACCACCGCTGGATCGGTCAGGGCCCACCGCTGCTCCTCCGGCACGTCTTCGTCGACCGCCTGGGGGCTGTAGATCCGGGTGGGGAACAGGACGTAGGGAAAGGCCCCAGCCTCCAGTGTGGTCAACAGCAGCTTCGGAGACATCAGGAGGAGCCCAGAGTCGGTGTAGGGAAAGTCGGTCCGGGCCAGGCGATCCAGATCACCGATGTACTCGATGAACTCCGGCGCCCTGGCCTGATCCTCAAGTTCAGGGTTGTAGAAGTTGACCGTGTCGTCATCGCTGAAGCTGAGCTGTACGGCGTCATAGTCGTCGGATGCCTGCACGTGATCCAGCGAATGTTCGAGGCTGTAGATCACGCCAGAGGCTCCGTGGGGACGGCGCCGTTCATGGTGAGCCGCAGGCCACCTGACTCCAGCTCCTTGAGAACCTTCTACGGTAGACCCGTCCATGCTGAACAGGTCTGCAAGTTTTGCCAACGGACAAGCCAAACTGCACCGTCCACCTCACCTCCCTGCAAGAAGCCGCTGCCGCAGGCCTTCGATAAACCCGGCCCACTCGCCACGAGCCCGCGCAGCCGTCGCCTGACTCGAGAGCTCCGTTGCGAGAACCGTCCCTACGACCGCCTGGGCCTCCAGGAGGGCAAGTTCCTCTCCGCTGAGCACCCGGCGAAGCATGAGCAGCAACGTGCCGCGTTCCTCCCGCCACTGCTCGGCCGGCGGCAGCCGCGAGAGTGCCTCCCGCTTGGCCACTGCTGCCTGCTCAGCTTGCTGCTCGGCTTCCCGCTGCCGCTCAAGCGCCAGGGAGGGTTGTACGCGCTCACCCTGCGGCACCAGAAGACCAGGAACGAACTCGTATTTCTCCCGGTTCACCAGGAAGTCGGACAGCAGGCCTCCCGCATTGCGGATGGGCGTGCCTCCGGCTGTCCGACGGTACTGCAAGAACTCCACGGCCTCTTGGATCCGCTCCGCATGGTCCCGGGCCAGTTGGACCGCGCGGGGCCCACCCACCCCCTGTTCCCGCAGCAGCCGCACGAGCGCAGGGTCCGGGTCCGTCTCCGTCATGTAGATGTACTCCAGCTGGGTCCCCTGGCCACGTCCCGTCACTCGGATGTCCTGGAGGTAGTGGTTGGCGATGAGCTCCTCGTGCGCCGGTTCGAGGACGCGACGGATCTTATCCGTATCGGTGCTGTTGATGCCACAGGCAGCCCGCCACTCCATCAGGTTGACGGTCAAAGCCGAGCGGATGCTGCCCTCGTCGTCATAGCGGTGCGCTTCAGAGAGGCGGTAGAGGGCCCGTGAGGGAGGTTGCTCCAAACGTTCGAGCACCGTGAGGTTTAGAGGGTGCATGAACCCTGCCCGTAGGCTGTCCGCGACAGGGGCACCAAGGCGCACGCTGAGGGTGCTGTCTGGGACCAGCTCTGGAGGATCATGGAGACTCTCCTGATCCCAGAAGCGGATTTGGTCGATCACCCGGAAGGCATCATTGAAACGTACCGCACTACCGTCTGGCCGCCTCCAGCCCTCGCTCACGATGAACCCGGTGGACCAGATCCGCAGCAGCCCCTCTCGCATGCGGTGGAAAGCTCGGCCATTCTTGGTCATCAGTGAGGCTTCACGCAGGGCATTGGCGCTCGTATGGACCCAGTTGTCTTCGGGCGCACCCGCCTGCAGAAACAGCTGCTGCAAGCCCAGGACAAGATCCGCGTCCGCACCATGAGGGCGACCCCGGCTGGAGTCACCCTGTACACGGACCGTCCGGCCTCCAATGACGAAGGCCGCCTGCCAGTTTGGTGTGTCGGTCAATCGGGTCTGGATACTGAACAGCCCGAGCCGGTCGAGATTTCTCTCGATCTGAGGGGTGGTCGGCTTGGGGCGTTTTCTGTTCATGTTGTGTTTTTAACTGCTAGTAAAGATAAAAGAAAACAACAACAGAGAGGAGCGCATTTTCCGTTCTGGCCGGGCTTTATCGGTATTTATCCCCCAAAGGTATCCCACCTTGAAGGTTATTTCCCCCAAAAGTATCCCAGGAAATAAACCCTTTTCCCCCAAAGGTATCCTACTAGAGCAACTTTGAGCGCAGGAATCAAAAAGTGCGTCCTGTACGATGAAAAGAGAGTTTCCCCCAAAAGTATCCCACGCATAAACCTGAGCTTCCCCCAAAAGTGTCCCAGTTAGAGGTGTGGCTTCCCCCAAAAGTGTCCCACTCAATTGGATGGTGCTTATAGGGGGCATTTTTGCCGTCTGAGATACGTTTTGCGCAGAGAAACCCTGGATTGCCCCCCAAAGATATCCCTGTCGTGCACGACAGCCTGAGCGACTATTCGCAGCTCCTGAAATCGGTCCAGAGTGGATTATTGAGAACGGCGTAAGTTAGGGCTGGTAGTGAACTTGGGGGAATCTGGGACTGTGCCTTACAAAACCTGACGCCCTACGAGGGCTAGTGTGTACTTTGACCGTTCTCAATAAATAGTGAAAGAGAAGTAAATACTATTTTGGCGCGAAGGATGGAGTGGCACGGGTTGACCACTCTATCTTTGCTATCTTGCCCCTTTCAAAATCATCTAATTGCCTGACTTCGGACTCGGTTAGCCAGAAGTTATGCGCGTCTACAGAAAATCTCGAACCATTATCTAGTGGATATCTTTGAGAAATTGCCGAAAATAATTTTCTCCTGGCAAGATCATAGGGCACAGGAAGAGTCACAAAATAAGCATCCGGGTGAAGTTTTCGCTCCGCGTAAGATGTCTCGTCCAGCGGCACGAAGGAGCGTAAACCCGAATCACTCTGACACAACTGGAGACGACATTCCGTCTTCTTATCTACTTCAAAGTTCTCCACATTGCACCTCAAAAACGCGCATTCGGGAACTCGGGAATGGTCAACCCCTGTTGCCAGGGGAGGCCCGAATAGACCCCCTCCCCTCGCTCGTTTTTAGCACTATTGATTTCCGAAAGAATCTGGCGTATCGCTTTCCGATCGATGGGGATACCGTGTAACTCCAGCTCCGCGAGCCTGACCAGAGCTTCCGCTCTTTTTGAGCCGGCGATTCCCATGGCGTGAAGGCCTTCGTGGACACCCACAGCTGCCGTGTGGTCGTACCCAGAGATCCGGCGATCTACCGTGGGGACTCCAGAAGACCTGTCCATAATCGTCAGCTTCGTTCCGTTCTGGGTTTCAGGTATGTAGACCACCGCCCGGTTGCCATAGCTCCTTCCTTCCAATCCACGCTCCCAGCTTTGGGTCGAGAACGTCAGGTCGATCTGGCCACTGTCTGCTGCACCCACCACTTTTCTGCCCGTCTCTGTTCTGCTCATCGTTCTACGCAGCTGATTGGTGTTGAAGTAGTTGACGCCGTACCTCGTGCTCTGTCTGTCGGTCAGGTTATCGAACGAGTGTGCATACCCTGTCTGCTGGTTGCTCGGCAATTTCGAGGGGGAAGCCAGACTGTTGGCCAGCACCTTTCTCTGGCCGCCAGCTGTCATGACGTAGGCGTACTGCTTTCCATCCTTGCCGGTGATCAGAGAAGAGATTTTCCCGGTCAGTCCCCTTCCCAGACTCACGGTCTCGCCCGCCTTCAAGAGGGTCGGCTTCAGCAGTTCCAGGGCCGCTTTGCCTGCCCCTGTAGCTCCTGCTCGCGCGGTCAGAGCGCCCGCAGCGCGGGCCCCCGGAAGTGGCAGGACCGACGTCGCAGCATTGAACGTGACGGCCCCGATCTTGCGGGGATCTGCAGCGATGCCCGTGACGTACTGCCCCGCTGCATTGGCCTGCTGCCTGAGTTGATTACGGGCCGCCTGAGCATTCCCCGACCCCAGGCCGATGGCCTGGCCGACCAGCTGAACTTCCTTCCTGCCCACGGTGACGCCGTTCGTGATAGCCGTCCCTACTCCCCGGGCCGTCGCTACCGGGTGTCTCGCCGCATGGGCCACCCCGGTCACCACCTCTTCGCCTGCGCCGTAGGCCCCGACACCGAACTCTTTGAGGTTATGGCCCGTATCCTGCAGGAGCCCCCGGCCGAACTCCTGCCAGAACATCTTCTGAACCGACGGCTGCATCCCGTTCATCGCTTTGCCCAGGCTTGTGATGACCTGCCGGTCCGTGCGGCCATGCATCTGGCCCTGCTTGGCGAGGTAGGCCAGATCGTTGAGCTGCTTACCGCTGATCTGACCCGTCGCCGCTTGGTTCGCCACAAACTCGGCGAACTTGGGGGTCGTGTCCAGAACCCGGCCGATCAGCCCTGCATCCGTCTTCTCCTGGGCGTTGAGGCCCGGAGGGAGGGTGACCGGTGTCTTATGCAGGGCGGGTGCAGGTACCGGTGTCTGCGGCGCACTTCGGCGCTGCTGAGAGGTGATCACCGCCTGCGACGACACCGCGAGCCTGGAGGAGGTCGCAGAGGTTGAAGGCCGCGTTCCCGGAGCCCGGGCCGCTGGACTGGCCGGCGCGGGGATGCGGGGCGCAGGAGCGGTGGTGGGTACAGATGTTTTGGTCCTGAGAGCCATCTCGCCTCCTGGGGGGAGTCAGATGGCCCAGCTTAGCCGCTGGCCTCTGGGTCAGAAGCCGCATCTGCGGTGGCCTCAAGGCACGGTCAAGGCGACCGCGACCCTCTCCCCTCCCCACGCAGGGGACGTCTCGTGGGGGAGGTCAGGAGCCTTCTGGGGCCTCACCACCGGCGTCGGCTGGGTTGACCCGACAGTAGGACATGCTCGAACAGGGTGCCCCGCTGCGGCTCGCGGACGAGGGAGACCTCCCGGACGCCGGGGAAGTACTCCGGGAAGAGGGCGGGCATCCCCCGCTGTTCACAGCGCAGGTGGTATTCGACGTGGGCGTGGTAGCGCTGGCTGGGCAGCACCATCAGGTTCGAGGGGTCATTGTTGGTGCTGTCGCCGTCGCGGTGGTGCACGATCTCCCCGGGCAGCAGGGGGCGGCCGAGATGCTCGGCCATCAACTGGCGGTGCAGGGCGACCTGCCGGCCGGTCGCCGGATCCTTGGTTTTCGCATACCGCTTTCTGCTCCGCACAGGTCCCCCTGATTTCATAGAAAGAAAGCTTTCTTTCTAGCTTTCAAACTTCCGTAGATACTCGTCGAGCGCCTTCTGGACCACGTCCTGGATCTTGCGGCCCTCGACGGCCACGTGGACCTTGAGCCGCTTGTGCAGGCTGCGAGGCAGGCGGGTATTGAATGAGTCGAGGGGCTCAGCTTCTGCGGGCGCAGGTGCCGCCTCGGTCTGCGGGAGGGGAGCCGGCTCGGCTGGGGGCTGCGGCGCCTCGCGCTCCTGGGTGGTCGTCATGCGCTGCTTCATGGCTGCCCCGATGCTCAGGCCCTTCTTCGTCATTGCAGCACCTCGGCCAGCGCCTCCCGGTATTCGGTCAGGTCTTCCGGCAGGGTCCCGAACGCCCGCTCGTACTTCACAAGATGGGGGATGACTCCGAAGACCGGCAGGTCCTCCTCCTCGAGGGCCAACTTCATCTCGCGGCCTAGTCCCCCACGGGCCTGGGTCAGGAGGATGCCCCAGGGGCCGGCGAAGCCGGACGCGGCCAGGGCGTCAAGCGTCGGCACCAGGCGGTCAGCTTCCAGGGCGTTGCACTTGGCGACCACGATCACGCGGGTGGCCAGGCGCGCGGCGTCGCCTAGGGCTCGCGGGTCGTTGGGCGGGGTGTCGATGACCACCCAGGCGTGTTTCATGGCCTGGGCCTGCTTGCCTTCCGGGTAAACAGGAAAGGGCAGGTCGCCGGTGGCCCGTGCCCAGGCCCCTGCGCTGCCCTCCGGGTCCTTGTCGAGCACCGCCACGTCCTTGCCCTGCGCCTTGAGCAACGAGGCGGCATACAGCGCCGTGACGGTCTTGCCGACCCCACCCTTGCGCGACAACACGGAAACCACTTCAGTCATAAAGAAAGCATGATTGAAAGAAAGAAAGATTTCAAGACCTTCGATAGGTGTGGTCTAAAAAGGTACGAGTGTAATATGTAAAGAATTTATGCTGTGGACATAAGCAACGCAGCCTGGGTAAGGTGGGACCACATCGAATCACAGGAGGTCTCCCATATGAGTGACAAGAAGACCAGTGACCACGCCGCCTCTTCCGCATCTGACGTCTTGACTGATGGCCGCACGTCAGACGATTCCAAGAGCGCTGCCGGCAGTGCCCTGTCGCAGGTAAATGGGGGCCGCAGCACGGGTGACGCCGCCGCTCACGCTGCCTCCGAGACGCTCCAGAGTGACGACACAGGGAAGAAGTCAAAGACCGCGGCGGGGAGTGCCCTTTCGCAGAAGGAGGACTGATCTTCGTCGAGGTGGTGCGCGGTACCCCAGGTCAGTGAAGCGACTGGGTTATCCGGTTATGGGCAGGCGGTGCGGAGTCGCCTGCCGCTTCCGCAGTCGCTGTAACTGCTGCCTACCTATGGCAGATAGCCCTCAAGTTTTCTAGAAAGAAAGCTTTCTTTCTAACTTCTGAATGTCTGTAGAAGACTGTCTGACTCGCAACAACAAAAAACCTGCCTGATCAGCTCTGCGATCAGGCAGGTTTCTTCAGCTCTGGGTGTCAGCTTGTCTGCGGCTCCTCGTCGAAGAGACTGACCTGCCGCGTACCCCCGGCCCGCTCCAGCTTGAGAGCTTCGAGCTTTCGCACGGCGTCCTCGTAGCTGCTGGCTTCAGGAATGGTGGTTGGTGCCTGAGCCTGCGCTTCAGGGCGGGCCTTGGGCGGGCGACTACGGCGACGGCGGCGGGGCGGCTGGAGGTCCGGGGTCTGGGCTGCCGCTTCTACTGATGCGTCTTGCTCCCTGACCTCCGCCTGCACTTTGGGTGGCCGGCCCCGGCGCTTGGGTTCCTCGGCACTGCCCGGCGCTGCGCCGCGCCCCCGCTTCGGCTTGCTCTCCTCGGTGGCCCGCTGCGCCCGGATACGTTCGAGCAGCACGCTGGCCGGTTCGTCGTTCGGGTCCTGCGGCACCAGTTCGCCCCGGAACGCCTTGGCAAGCAGCGCGGGCGTCAGGCGGTCAAAGGAGGCTAAGGCCGACTGCTCAGTACCCGACAGTTTTTTGAGAACTTGAAAAATCTCGTCTGACACGCGATAACAGAGCGCGTCCCACTCCGCTCTCCAGGCTTTGACGCGTTGCTTCGTGGCGCACTTTCCGGAGTACCAGAAAAATCAGGTCGAACTCCTCGCTCTCGTCGTCTTTGCGCTCATCCAAGCCAAGGACGTGCGCCACGCCGCTCTCGCGGCGCGGTTCCCAGGCAACGCTCAGACCGATTCGGTGATCCGACGTCTGGAACGCTTTTTCGACTAGCATCCACTGTGCCCGGCCCATGTCGCACGGTTGGTGCTGCTCCTGCTGCCTGACTCGAGACCACATGAGTTCATCCTCGACCGCACGAATTGGAAGCTCGGCCAGCAGCACATCAATGTCCTGCTGCTCGCTGTGGTGTGGCGGGACGTCGCAGTCCCCCTGCTCTTTGAATTGCTGCCCTCACGGGGCAGCAGCGATACCCAGACACGACTGCGTCTTCTGGACGATGCGCTGACGCTCCTTTCGGCTGCCCAGGTCCGAGTCCTCTATGCCGACCGGGGATTCATCGGCCAGGACTGGTCCGCCGGGCTGGTGGCGCGGGGGATTCCGCTCTGTATCCGCCTGCGACTGGACACGCTGATCGACGACTGGCGGACAGACGACTGGTCGGTTCGACTGAAGACCGATTGCGCAGTTGCAAGGCAAGGCAATGAGGAGCGGCTCAGCCGCTACCCATCCGCGTTCTGGTGGGTCAGGCCAACTGTGGAGTTCGATTCACTGTCCGCAGATTCACTAATGGCTTGTCAGTAATGGTTTGTCAGGTAGGCGGATAGAGTCGGTGCAGTTTTGTTCGAGCCGCTTCCGCACCAAATTTCCACTGAATCGCCCGCGCATGTGTATTGCGCACCTGCTCGTACACGCCCACCACACGTTCCAACTCCTCTCGATTCGGAATCCGGTGATCCAGTGCCTGTTTCGTCAGCGCCGCAAACTCAAGCTCAATGGCATTCAACCAACTCCCGTGTTTCGGTGTGAAGTGAAACTCCAACTTTTGTGCCAAGCGACGGGCTTCCGCAGGATTGAACGCCTCATACAGGGCACCCTTGGTATGGGTTGCAAGGTTGTCCAGCACCACACGAATCATCACCGCTTGTGGGTACAGCTCGTTCACGAGCTGTTTCATGCTTCGCGCAAAATCCAACTTCGTATGTCGTTGCGTCACCTCAAAATGCCCCCGACCAGTTTTCGGCTTCAGGTATCCAAAGAGATTCAGGCTTCCCAGTCGTACAATAGCATCTTGCCGGCGATCCTGAGACTTTTCAAAAATGGCTATTAAGAGAGTTTCCTCAAAATTTGTAGCTGGCAGCAAGTATGTAGCAACTGTGCACAAGTACCTCAGATGGGTTAATCGTTGTCCAGCGGTTCTGGACTATAATACTGACTTCGTAAATCACCAGTTACTTGCGCCCCCGCTAACCAAATACGTATCTGATCAATCACCACGTCTGAAGGCAGCCGTCCTTGTCCCCTCAGGGCGCATTCCCACACTGTCAGAACGCGCCAGCCAGCTTCGAGCAATTGTTTAGACGCTTCTTGATCACGTTCCACATTACGGGTCAGCTTTGCTACCCAGAACTCCTGACGACTCTTCGGCCAGTGGAAAAGTGGGCAATGGTGACGGTGCCAGAAGCATCCATGAATAAAGATCACAGCGCGATATTTCGGCAGGACCAGATCAGGTGTACCCGGCAGGCGACGGTCGTTGAGTCGGTATCGGAAGCCCGCTCCATGTAGTAGCCGGCGCACTACCATTTCTGGTTTTGTGTCCTTTGCCCGGATACGCGACATATTCAAACGCCGTTGGTCAGGGGTAAGTACGTCCGTCGTCGACGTTTTTTTCGTCATGCCGCTCCGCATCCTGCATGATGAATCTCAGCGTGTCCGTCACTTCTGACATGGTCATGCCGGGCCGCATAGAGAGGGCCCCGAACCGAAAATGCCGTCGATATCCCTGGTGAAATAATCGACCCGGTAGCGCCTCTGTCTGCCACTGCCCACGCAGTAGAGGTACATGCGGGCTAAGAAGGTAGGCCGCATGTACGGCCTCCTGTATGATTTCTCCCTCTCCGTGCTTCTGTGCTAAGACGATTGCATCGCGATACATATGGATAGATGCCAGCGCCTCTCCCAGCGCTTGATTGATTCGATACTTGCTGTCCAGTACCACCAGTCCAGCAGACCCGGACAGTACGATGTCTGGCCTCATATGGCGGCTGTACGTTCCCTGGACCGCTACATCATTTAGCCACGCACGTTCATTCCAGTACTCTTTGAAGTTCAGCTGGAACGCGAGCTGCCCACCGCTGACCAGAGGTATACGGACAGCCTCCGCCACTAACAGGATGCCGCTGGCCTTACTGACATCCTCGAAGAGGCCATCTGTAGATCCTGGAGGCAGGAGTTGTAGGTCGTATGCGGCCCGCAGGAGTCTGAGGAAGCACCAGAGCTCATATAACCGGAAAGTCTGGGCTAAAGGGAGATTGAGGAAAGTTCCAGTTATGGCAGAGAGTCCCAGATTGAACTCACGGTAGAGTCGCAGGAACGCCATATAGCGGGGAACCCGCCGAAAGGTAGCCGTTACAGTCAATCGCCCTGTACCGGCGAATACTTCCCGAAATACTGGGAGATTCAAAAGAACTGCCAGTCGACGTGATGCCTGTCGTACACGCTGGGCCCACACGTCCTGCAACCGCTGCTGCGAATTATCATCCGCGCGTGACAATTCCAACCGGTTAGCCATCACGTTCAGCCACCCGATCCAGCTCTGAAGGGCTGCCTGGATATCTCTATGTTCCGGGATGTCGTAGGTATCTGTCCTTCTGCCCTGTCGGATTCGGGCTGGGAGATGCCCTTTGAGCTCTCTCGGCAGACGTCCGGGATGAACAGTCTCATGCAGCAGCATGCCCCCATGCAGGCTGTTCAGAATCTCCTTTCCTGTAGCCGTGCGGGCCTGATGCCATGGGCGAATGTCCTCAACACGCTGCAGGCGTCGCTGTGGTGTACGTGATATTTCCTGTACAGCACGCTCGATGGCAGGCAGACGAGAGAGCAGGTACTCCAGACGGGCTATGGGAGGGGGACGGCGTGTCTCGGTTACAGCCACACCTGTCCGAAAGCTACTGATGGCAAACAGCGCTAGAGTATCTTCCAGAATGTCCCGGACCATGCGGTCAAATTCATCCCGCGTAAGCTTGCGTAGATCCGGATCGGTCACGATTTCAACGGTCTGAGGCCTGAAGCCAGGGCGCTCCAACCGCAGTTCCACACTGCCTGCGTAAAATCCCGGAGACCAACGCCATCGGGCAGTCGTCATGTCTGGCGGCCGAAGAGCCTCAAGGGCAAGACCATCAATGAACAGGTTGGCCGTTAGAGCTGCCGTAGTGTTTCTGAGCTCGAAAAAATACTCTCTCTGTTCCTGTACTGTTCCCGCAGGTAGAAATTCGGCCAATGGCCAGAGTGTCCAGGTTTCTCCAGTTTGTGGAGACAGGAGACACAGGGCCTCGTCCATCAGCGGGAGGCCTGGAAAGAGCCGTATTCATTCAGTTCACTTTCCAGTCGGTTTAACAGGTCAGATGACCGAGGCAAGGCTGCAAGATGGTGTTTCAGGGTCGATAGCAGTGAGCGTTGCCCCTCGCCTCCCTGAAGACGGATCAGTACCTTCTGTACGAGAAGATCATCTAGAAGCTCCGTAGCAGGCTGTCGAGTAACTGGCAAGGCGAAGCTAAGATAACGTAGGAATTCTGCTGCAGTGCGATAGCCAAAATGCATGCGATGTTGTGCCAGCGCGCCATGAACCGTCAGCAATAGGGGTCTGCTCTCCTGCACGGCAATAGCCAGCTCTAATCGGCTAGCCTGCTGCTCAAGGAAGCCCTCCAGATCCACTTCGGACATGTCAATCAACATGGCTCGGTCCAGCACTTTATCGCTCAGGGCATTCGTCGTCTCGTCAATGTTAATTGTGCCTGTGATGAACAGATTCGATGGCAATGTCAGCGAGGAGGGTACCTCTACACCTGTACTACCCTGAATGGGTACCCCTGCCTGATGCAGTCGCAGAGGCGCACCCGATTCCAGGGCGCTAAGCACGTCAGCAAGGTAGTACTCCACACGTGCCAGATTCATCTCGTCAAGGATCACGAACACTGGTGCATCTGGATATGCTGTTGCCAGCAGGAGGGCCTCAAGAAAGGGAGGCACGATGTATCGCCCGGATAGGACGTCGTGGTAACCCAGAAGTCCTGAAGGATCCGTCCAGTCCGGTCGAACTGGACAGACAATAAGCAGTGGATCCTCAGCATCCTTTCCCTCCACACCATGTACAGCACGGGCATAATCCAGGGCCAGTTTGGTCTTGCCCGTACCACTAATGCCAGCAAGAATCACAAAGTGCTTGTGATCCTGAAAGTTCAGTGCAGCGTGGTAGCGGGCAACCAGACGGTCTGGGTAGTACCCCCCCTGGCTACGTACATCGGCAAGGATCCTGTCTATCGAGAGCGTGCGAGGCAGGCGCTGCATGTCAGGCTGTAGGGCGCGTGTGTCAGGCCATACACGCACTTCCTGAACCTTCTCCGGGCCGACAAATCGAGCAAGATAACCAATGAACTCCCGTGTCAGCAAGCTACGTCGGGCAGAGGCCTCCGGTGGATAAACTGCGAAGACGACTCGATCAACCACCACTGCTGGTGCGGCTATGCTCAGGTCCATCTTAAGGGTGTCCCAAAAGCCCTTGTTGCGCAGATATAGCAGACCGTCAGAGTTCAAGTAAATCGCAACAAGATTGTTACGGTTTGAATAGGTCAGTGGCCCGGGAGCAACATACATCTCGGCATGGGACACTGTCTGCCCGAATAGTCCGGCCGGAACGACAGTGGCCTCCACAGGTTCTGCCTCTTCAGCACTTCGACTGGCTGCACCTATGCGCTTCATATCAGCGAGACGTTGACGAAGGGCCGGTAACCCCTCACGGATCTGTAGCGCGAAGTAGACCTCATCCTCTGGTGGGAAGCGGATGACACAGATCAGAAGGAGTTGATCTGCTTGCTCGGAGAAAGCGTTGAGATTGGCAACGCCGAGTTGCAGGCCCCCCTCAATGACCTTCGCACTATTGGACACGCCTAGAAGTTTGTTCTGGGCGCTGTTACCTGAAAACTCAAGAACATACCGGGCTGCGGCTTCAAACGACCGCTGGCGTTCGTTCAGATCCATGCTGCTCCTTGCTGATCACACTCTCTATGCCTATCTGTAAGGTTTGACGCATCTCACTGGCAATAGCCCACGCCAGGAGCGGTGGTACTGCGTTACCGATCTGCTTGAATGCCGGATTCATGGTTCCTCTGAAAACGAAGCCATCAGGGAAGGACTGAAGACGGGCAGCCTCGCGCACAGAAATGGTCCGGGCCTGAGCACTGTCGTAATGAATGTGACTATAACTATCCTTACCCAGGTGAGCCATCAGCGTTCGTGCTGGCCGGTCAGCTTCCATCTTCCGCCACTTGTTCGGAAACTTGGTGACGTCATAGGGAGGTACTATAGCGGCCTGCAACTCTTCATAGGCCGGCGTTCCTGGAGACAACTCTTCACCCTGCGCCCGACGGGTTACCAAAGTCTCCTGGAACAGATCCTGTGCGTGTCCCCAGGCCTGAGGATACTGGTCACCTGGATTCATTCTCCGGAAGATGTCCCAGTCACGGGGTAGGTGACGGATCACGTGGTCCTTCAAACCTGCATCATTCTCGAATCCGGGCCAGTGACGCATTAGGTGGGCATATGACTCAGGGGCTACAGACGATGGATAAGGCACCAGACCTTCAAAGCGCTGTGCACCCTTTCTTGATCGACCTTCCAAGTGGGCAGTAATGGTCGGAAGATCTGACAGAGCTTCACGGGCGGTGACGGCGGGAGTCAGATCTGGGGTAGCTTCCGGCGGGTGAACGTATCTGAATTGTGGAGCTTCCTCAAACAATCCGCCACGCTTGAGGAACTTCAGCGCCACTTGACGAGAACCCTCATAGCCCGGGGGCAACCGCAGCCAGTGCGTTGGCAAAGGAAAAGATACCTCCTGGCCAAGTTCCTGGCGATAGGCTACTAGGAACATCCGCTCGCGCATCTGTGGCACACCGTAATAGGCTGCATTCAACAGGGTGTAGCGCGCTACATAACCTAGATCCTCAAGGAACTCGGCCGTCTCTTCGGCAATGTTCTGACCCCCGTGATTCAGGACGTCTGGCACGTTCTCCATCAACAGGGCGACGGGCTGGAAAGCCTCTACATACTTCAGATACTCCATGTACAGGCGGGAGCGAGGGTCCTGTCTGTAGGCCTCCGGGTGCTCCAGAATCTCGCGAAGTTTGGAACGCCCTACCCGGGCAAAGGCCTGACAGGGCGGCCCACCGACGATCACATCGATGCCCTCAGCAACTGGCCCGAGCTCAAACTCGTCAGCAACCTTCTGCGGTGGGGTTATCGTGATGTCGCGTGCGACCATGTGACACGCCTTCCCCTGATGGAAGTTGACGGCATGAGATGCTGCCGCGGCCTGATCGAATTCTACGGCCGCTGATATTTGGAAACCTGCTTTGCTGAAGCCGAGAGATAGGCCACCACACCCTGAGAACAGATCCAGTACCCGCGGTGGCGCACCCTCAGCCAGCCGCTGGAGCTTTTTTTGGAGTATTACTGCATCAGACACGCAGACGCGCCCCCGACTGAAAAAGCATTGGTGATGACCAGGACGGCAAAAAGGCTTTTCTGCTCCAAAACTGCATGAGCTGATGATGCCATACATATCACACTAAAAGCCAGGTATTTTCCGGCGTGATGCTTATCCAGCTCATGTTGCTTAGAGTACTGCTTTAGATGCACACATATTTCATATATTAGTGTGGATAACTTACGCTTACGCAGTAATATAATAATTTGAGATTTTTATCACTTTCCCTGTCAAATAATCTGAAGAAAATATATTTATCGGCCCCGCCTTCATCGTTAGTATGACTCGCTACTTTTCGTCTGCATAGTTAGTTATAAATCGAGAGCGTCGAGTGCTTGAAGAATACTGGAGGATCTTACCGTAACTGCCACTCAGTAACTGAGTCATTGAGCTAGTGGAGATGTACCCCTCTGATGGTTTCCACCTGTCTCCCGCCTCAGTACCCGACAGTTTTTCAAGGGCTTGAAATTTTGCGGCTAACACGCAAGAACAGAGCGCGTCCCTGCCTGCCCTCCAGTCCCTGATGCGCTGCTTCGCCGCGCACTTTCCGGAATATCGGAAAAATCAGATTGAGCTGTTTGCCCGCGTCGTCTTTGCTCTCATTCAGACCAAAGATGTTCGCCACGCCGCTCTCGCGGCGCGGTTCCCGGGGGAAGCTCAGACTGATTCGGTCATCCGTCGTGTGGAACGCTTTTTTGATCGGCATCCCCTCTGTCCGGCTGACGTCGCCCGGTTGGTTCTGCTGCTCTTGCCGGATCGCCGACCTCGCGAGTTCATTCTCGACCGTACAAACTGAAAGCTCGGCCAGCAGAACGTCAATATCCTGCTTTTGGCGGTCGTCTGGCGAGAGGTTGCCATCCCGCTGCTGTTCGAGCTGCTGCCCCATGGGGGCAGCAGCGACACGCAGACACGCCACGTCCTGCTGGACGATGTGCTGTGTTTGCTGTCCTGCACGCACATTCGTGTGCTCTACGCCGACCAGGAATTCATCGGCGAAGCCTGGATTAGCGGCTTGGTCCAGCGGGGAATTCCGCTGTGTGTCCGGCTCCGGGTGGACACGATGGTCGACGAGTGGCGCGCGGACGACTGGTTGGCCCGGTTGCCACCAGAGGCCACCGGCCTCTGGTGCGAAGACGTCGAGGTGTACGGCCAGGCGATGAAGGTCGTCCTGACGCGCACAGCAGGTGGTGGACCGTTCATAGTCGCGAGCAACACGGGCGCAGTGCAGGAGATTCAGACTAGGTATCGGCGACGCTTTCGGATCGAGTGTCTGTTTCGCGCTTTGAAGACAAAGGGCTTCAATCTCGAGAACACCCACATGACGCTCCACGATCACGTGGAGCGCCTGCTGTGCCTGCTCACCGTGGCGTATGTCTGATGCGTCCTGGTGGGTGTCGTTCAGGAAGTCAAACGCAAATCGCACGGTCGCAGAGCCTGGAGCGTGATCACGCTCGGCCTCCGAACCCTGATTCGTGCCCTCGGTCAGCCAGCGGGTCTACCCCTGATCGTTCTGTTCATGCCCTCCCAGACAGTTTCTTGAAAACTGTCAGTTACTGAGTCGCCCCTCACCGTAACAGTTGAAATTGCCTGTTCGCAGGCTCCTACGCAGATTGGTAATTGGCTCAACTTCGGTGTACACAAGCTCTCTAGCCATTGAGTGCAGCGTTCGTGTGCTGGAAAATCGGTACGACATGGCTGTTGCCTGTGTTGAGCACCCAAATAGCGACTCATAAAAGTGGTTTCACATAAATCCAGGAGGTGGTATGGGATTCCAGGCACGCTGAACTCCTGAATGAGATACATGCCCCTGCACCTTCGGAAGTGTCATCTGGCAGCCCCTAGTACATTCAGCGGATTACTCATTCAGGTCATTCCTTGTACGCTTCCATCACACGACTCTCCACCTCTGAATATGCAGAGTCGCTTTTTTCAGGAGCTTCATCAACGCCGGCAGGCGGCGGCCCTAGTTACCCAGGGTGCCGTCGAACGGGAAGCCTTTATTACTGGCCTGCTGTCCGATACACAGCTGGTTGCGGATGCCGTCAGCGCCTTCCTCGCACGCCTAAAGCAGTCTCAGGTCAGTGGACCGCTGTTCAGCCTCGCCGTCATTGAGGCCCGCTCCGTCGTCCTTCGCACAGCGCACCGGCGCTGTGACGATCTGCTGTCCTGGCAGGAGGTACGCTCCCCGCTGGCCGGCTGGTGGGGCCTTCAGGCCAGTTTCGAATACAACAATGACGGTCGTCGGTTTGCCGAGGGACTGTGCGGGTACCTCCGCTCGACCCGGGAGACGTTCGCGCTGGACAGCGATCACCATGTGACCGAGGCGGGTGATCTGGCGTTCGTCACACTGGTCGATGACCATGCCGATCCGGCCCTCCGTTTTGAGCGGAGCAACGCCTCCCGGGAGCTCTACGCTCTCCTGTCGCTGGCCTGTGACAGCACTGCGGCTGCGTGGCTGAGAGACTGGCTGCGCGTCGATGCGCTTGACCGTGATGAACCGGTGGTGTTCAGTTCCCACGGTGCCCGCCTGTGCTGGCATTACGGTGCCCAGCGCAGCCTTGCCTCCGATCAGGGTGTGACCGAGCGCACCCTGCGAAACCGTTCCCGCCGTGTAGAGCTGATGCTCAGCGGAGTCGCTCAACTGGCGAGGGCCGCATGAGCCGCTCTCCTCCCCACAGCCCTTCCCCCGACGGGTGCCCTGCCATCCCCGCCGTCCTTAAGGGCAAATCTGCGCTCGGCTGGTTGGCAGCCGGGGTAGCGTCTCGCATGCAGACGCTGAATACATCCATGGAGCCTGCCAGATGCGTATGATTCCCGCCGTCTTCCCCCGCGATTCCTCAAGTTCTGCAGAGCGCAAGGTGTTTCGACTGCTCTCCGAGCTTCCGGCCTATCCCGAGGGCATGGCGTTCCACTCCCTTGGTCTGATGCATCACCCGACAAAGCCAGTCAGCGAGCTTGATTTTGTGATCGGCACAATGGATGGCCTGCTGGTACTGGAGGTCAAGGGTGGTGCCATTGCGCAGCATGAGGGAGTGTTTTTCAGCCGTGACCGTCACGGTGTGCTACACGGCATTCAGGATCCATTCACGCAGGCGGATACAGGCAGTCATGCCCTGCGAGGTCAGCTGGACCGGCTGGTGCCACACCTGAAGGGTGAGGTGATGGTGGGCTACGCGGTGGTGTTGCCGGACACCAGTTTCGATGTTCAGTCCACGGAATGGGATTTGGATGTTGTGATTGATGTGCGGGACTGTCGGGATCCTGCTGCCTTCGCACGCGCGCTGAAGCGCGTCTACACCTTCTGGCAGGAGCGTGTGGTTCGGCGGCCAATGAACGGGCGCATGGCGGATGACATCCGTCAGGCACTTCGGCCTGAATTCGAGAGGGCTGTCTCCATTTCCGGCGTTGCTGGTGAAGTGGAGCTCCAGCAGCTGGCCTTGACTGAGGAACAGTATGGCTTCATTGACACTCTGGTCCTCAACCCGCGTGTCCTATGTACTGGTGGGGCCGGGACGGGCAAGACGTTCCTGCTGGCCGAGGCAGCCAGACGGTTCGCCGCTGCCGGCGACAGGGTGCTGGTGACGTGTCACAGCCCGCTGCTGGCCGATCACCTCCGTTACGTCCTGAATGATGCGCTCATCAACGTCCAGCCATTCAGCCGCCTGGAGAGCCTGACATCTGCCGTGGACGTGCTGCTGGTGGATGAAGCGCAGGACATCATGACCCTTGAACACCTCGTGGACGTACTGGACGGGCACCTGAGCGGCGGTATCGAGAAGGGCCGGTGGGTGATGTTCTACGACCGTAACCTACAGGCCCATATCCACGGTCAGTTCAGTCCGGAAGCGGAATCACTCCTCAGGAATACCGGAGCGACGGTCGTCCCGCTGACCCGCAACTGCCGGAATACCAGGGAGATTGCCACCTGGACACGCGTGCGAACCGGCGGTGACATCGGCACTGCCATGTCCGGCAGTGGCCTGCCCCCCAGGGAGCTCTATTGGGCGTCGCAGACCGAGCAGGTCGGCATGGTGGCGGACATCCTCCGGGACTGTCTACAGGACGGTGCCACGCCCTCGGAGATTGCGGTGCTTTCGTCACTCCCATTTAGAGAATCAGTGTTCAGCCGCCTCCCGGGAACTGTCGCCGTCCGGCCGTGGGCAGAGGCGGGCCCAGGCCAGATTCGCTTTGCCACCATCGATGAAAGCAAAGGCATGGAAAGCCGCTACGTCATCGTCGGCGACCTTCAGGCGCAGCCGGGTATCACTCCTGAGCGGGTCATGGCCCGCCTCTACGTCGCCATCACCAGGGCCCGTGCGGCGCTGTGGCTGCTGATTCGCAAGGACTACCTCGCCGAGCTGGACCAGCTCGCCTCCGACAACGTACAGGCAATCAAAAGGAGTACAGGCACATGACCACATCCACCCCATTTGTCAGCGACACCCGGTTTGCTGCCGTCCAGTTCCTTGAGACCCAGCTGGTCGGCCCTGCCGACGGCCCCACAGAAGTGCTGCCGTTCCGCGAGCGTCCGGTCAATCGCTATCTCATGGGCATCCTCTTCCCTCAGGAACCCCAGGCGGAAGTGCCTGTGCATACGTACCAGGATCTGATCGAGCCTCCAGAGGATGCGGTCGAGGATGACCTGGGTAGCAATGAGCGGGACGATACCGGTGCGCCGCAGGATCCGACCTTCCTGGCAGGGAAGTGGCAGCCATCATCCGTCGGTTTAAGTCTCTACACGGACGCACCTGAACTCACTACGTCCGTGTGGGGTGCCCTCTATGTCCGGACCCGGGGAAGTTCTGCAGAGGAGTGGCATCGGAAGGCGCTTGCGGAGGCAGATGCACCGGAAGAGGTTACCCTCCGTGTCCCGCATGCTATGCGTGGAGGCATCCAGAAGGAGAATGTCCTTGCCGGGCATGCTCAGCTGCATGCCCTCTGGCGCCGCCTCCCGCAGGGCTGGCTGGTCACGGTTAGCCTAGTCAACCCCCGCACGCGGCTCGGGCGGCAGATTGAGATTGAGGACTGCCTGTTTCAGGTCGGCGTGTCGTGCCAGCCCTCCGGCGGAACAATCATGCCCTACCCGGAATTCCAGGCCCAGTCCCTGGATCCCGAGGAGGATGAGCTCCGTCTCCTGTTCCGGCGACACCATACCTATGGTGTAGGCCACGGCTGCGCTCCCGTCTGGGATCCTGGAGCCAACCGTGTGGCCTCGGCCTTCGTTCCGTGGAGTGAGGTCAGGCCCCTAACGCAGGACGTGCCCGGCCTCGGGCCGGACATTCTCAATATCGCCATGGTCGCGTGGGGGCAGAGACCTCGGGCAGAGATCGTGGCCAAGTACGCCGAGATGGTCGACGTCTACCGCACGTGGATCGCCGGCCTTTTGAGCAGCAACGCGGATATTCCGGAGCATCTGGAACCTGCTCGCGAGCGGCTGAGGGGGCGGCTGCAGACGGCCCTGACACGTATGGACGCCGGCGTGGCCCTGCTGCGCGACAATGACGAGGCGTGGCGTGCCTACGTGATTGCCAGTCGCGCAATGCTGATGCAGATGCATCACGTCAGCCGAGAGATGGGCGGTACCCGCCGTTCCCGTCAGGAGGCCATCCAGGCCATGCCGAAGAGCTATGACCATGGTGCCATGCTGAAGTTCAGCTGGCGTCCCTTCCAGCTCGCTTTCATGCTGATGACCGTCACCTCGCTGACCTCCCACAGTGACGTGTGGCGGGAGACCGTGGACCTGATCTGGTTCCCTACAGGTGGCGGGAAGACGGAAGCCTACCTGCTGGCGGCAGCGTACGTTATGGTGCTTCGCCGTCACCGTCACGGCCCGCTGGGAGGCGGCACTGCCGTTATTACGCGCTACACACTGCGCCTGCTGACAGCCCAGCAGTTCCGGCGGACCTCAACGCTGATCTGCGCGCTGGAATGGCTACGTGTGCAGGACACCACAGATCGCCTCGGGCTCGGCGATGAGTCCTTCACCGTGGGACTATGGGTGGGCGGCGATAGTACTCCCAACGAGTACGGCCAGGCCCTTGAGAAATTCCAGGAGCTGCGTGCTGAGGCGCAGCCAGCCAGTCCATTCATCCTTGATGCCTGCCCATGGTGCGGAACAGAGATCATTCCCCGGACCTACAGCCAGGACGATGCAAGCTACGGCGTGCGCACCACTACAAGTTCTTTTGCCCTGCACTGTACCAACAGTGCATGCGACTTCCATGGGCAGCTGCCCGTGCAGGTGGTAGATGACGGGTTGTATGCGCAGCCGCCGACCTTTCTGCTCGGCACAGTTGATAAGTTCGCCATGGTGGCCTGGAAGGAGCAGGCAGGACGCTTTTTTGGCAGTGACGAGGCGTTTCCGCCGGATCTGATCATTCAGGATGAGCTCCACCTGCTGTCCGGTCCGCTGGGCACCACGGTTGGCCTGTACGAGTGTGCCCTGCAGCAGCTGCCGATGCTGCGTGGGGGCCGGCCGAAGATTATTGCCTCTACTGCCACCATCAGACGGGCCAGTGAGCAGGTGGGTGCCCTGTTCAACCGCGAGGTACAGCTGTTCCCCCCCAGCGGTCTGGATGCTGATGACTCCTTCTTCGCGCGGCGCGATGATGACCCGGCCCGGCCCGGCCGGCTGTACGTCGGTGTCATGTCCCCCCATCAGTCCATGAAGACGGCGATGACGCAGCTTGGGGCCGCGCTGGTTGAGTTGCCCCAGGTCGTGTCTGGACTACCGGTACCGCTTCAGCAGAGCTACGCCACGCTGGTGATGTATTTCAACAGCCTCAGGGAGCTGGGCCAGGGCCGAAAGATCGCACAGGACGACATCACCAGCCGGCTGCACAGTGTCTTCAACCGCCCCTACCGTGAGATCTATACCCATGACCAAGTGGAGGAGCTCACCAGCAACCTCGACGGCGGCGAGCTGACGGACATCCTGTCGCAGCTTGCCCGCGATCCCTCTGATGGGGACCACGTCGCAGTACTGGCGACCAGCAACATGCTCTCAGTCGGTGTCGATATCGGCCGGCTCGGCCTCATGCTGATGGCAGGCCAGCCCAAGACCTCGTCCGAGTACATCCAGGCGACCAGCCGTGTCGGACGTGATGCCCGGCGTCCTGGAATGGTCATCGTGCTGTATTCACCCGGCAAGCCACGTGACCGCTCGCATTACGAGTCCTTCCCCACATACCACGGGTCGCTGTACCGCTATGTGGAACCCACCAGCGTCACCCCCTTTGCCCTGCCGTCGCGGCTGCGCGCCCTACACGCCGTCCTGGGCATCCTGGTACGGCATACCATCCCGGGCATGAGCGCCGAGAGTGCTGCTGTGCACTTCGACCGCACTCTGCCCCAGGTACAGGAGATCGTTGGGCGGATGCTCGAGTGGGTGATGAGGGTCGATCCTGCTGAGGAGCCGAAGACCAGGGAACAGCTGGAGAGGCTGGTGAGCGAGTGGCAGGAGCAGGCCACAGCGTTGAAGGCAATGGGTCGCCCACTGCAGTACGGCGCCCGGGGACGAAACATCGCCGGGATCTACCGCCCGGCGGATGACAGCAACCGCAATGGGTTGTGGCCGACCCTGCAGAACATGCGGTCGGTTGACGAGAGCAGTTCCATTCAGATCAAGACGAGGTAGGTCCATGACACGAACCCCTGACCGGAAGATCCGTAAGGCCCAGACCATCTCACCCTTTGGCGTGGGTGCCATCTTCGACTTCAAGGATGAATCTTTCATCGGTATAGATGTCGGCCGCTGGCCGGCCAATGCGCGCCGCATAGAGAGTCCCCGCCTGAGCCAGCGTGTAGGCACGGAACTGGCTGAGGCGCCCGCTGCCGGACTGCCCTACCTGCGCTTCCCCCGCTGGCTGGTCTGCCGCAAGTGTACTCGCATGACAGAGTGGCACGGAAGTGCGGACGGTCAAGCTGAGGAGAAGGCCGTCCCACGCTGCGTCCACGCCGGCTGTAACGGCACCCTGATTCCAATTCGTTTCGTCATGGCCTGTAAGGAAGGTCACCTCTCGGACGTTCCCTGGCAGCGTTGGGTACACCTCGATAACGCTGCACCCTCTGGCCCGGACCAAGCCAATTGTGACAGCCGGGATCTGGAGTTCAAGGCACGACAGGGGGGCGGTGGGAGCTTGGCCTCGCTGTACGTGAAGTGCTGCACCTGCGGGCGTGAACGGTCCCTGGAGCGACTGATGTCCCCCGCTGGCCTCAAGGGGATCAGATGCCGGGGCGGTCAGCCGTGGTACGCCCGCGAGAACCGTGTGGAGTGCAAAGAGACCCCTGAGGTGGTCCAGCGGGGAGCAACGAACCTGTACAGCCCGATTGTCGAGAGTGCCCTCGACATCCCACCAGAGTCAAACTACGACCCGGCCAGCGCCATGGCGGCGGATATCCGTGAGCATCAGATCTTCACAGCCATCCCGCCCCTGCTGGGTACCCACGGGGCACACCACCCACTGGTCGTACAACTGGCGGAGACAGTGGCTGAAGCGCTGGTGCCCACCCAGATTCCCGACCGTCCGGCGGCCGTTATGCGCATGAGGAATCTGGTCATCCTGGTGGCCAGCGATGAGGGCGACTCCGCTCCCCGCATCGTGGCGGATCCAGAGGAGAACCTGCTGCTTGGTGAGTGGCAGGCTCTGACCACCCGTAGTGACCGTAACCCTCACCCGCTTGACCGCTTCCAGACAGAACATACCACCCTGCTCGAGCGCAATGTGGCGGCCCCGCCCGGCGGTGCCCTTGAAGAGCTCGACCGGCTCGTTGATCAGGTCGTGCTCGTCCGCCGTCTCCGTGAAGTTCGGGCTCTGAAGGCATTCACTCGTCTCGATGGCACCACGCCAGTCACGGTCGGCCGTCCGGGGGTTGGGCGGATCCCCAGGTATATGCCGGCCATAGAGGTATATGGCGAGGGCGTCTTCATCACCCTCAAGGAGGATGTCCTGCTGACCTGGATCAAGGCGAACGAGGGCTCGATCCTTTCTCGGGTCGGACTGCTCAGACAGCGAATGGGCAGCAGCACGCTGAATGCAGACGTCCCTGCCGTGACGGCACGCTTCCTTGTGGTTCATACCCTGGCCCATCTGCTGATCCGTCAGTTTGCTTTCGAGGCCGGGTACTCTGCGTCCTCACTTCGGGAACGCCTCTACATCGCCGAGCCTGGTCCCACCGGTCAGGGTGCCATGGCTGGCCTTCTGATCTACACCGCTGCCGGTGACCGGGGTGGTACCCTCGGCGGCCTGGTGAGGCTGGGCGAGCCCGGCCGTCTGTCCGGGACGTTCCTCAATGCACTGGCTGCCGGCCAGTGGTGCAGTTCCGACCCGGTGTGCGGGGAGAGTACCGGTCAGGGAATGCTGGGACTCAACCTCGCGGCGTGTCACGCATGTACCCTGGTGAGTGAGACCAGCTGCGTCCACCGCAACATGCTGCTTGATCGTACGCTCCTGCTCGGAAATGCCACGTTGACTGGCGGATTCTTCTCCGAGGTCCTCAGGCGCGGTATGAAGGAATTCATGGCTGTGGAGGAGGGGTAATGCGCCTGCCTGCCTACGAAGATCTTTCCAAGGAACAGGACGCGGTGCTGACGCTGCCGCTGGACGGCCGTTACCTGATTGGCGGTGCGCCTGGGACGGGCAAAACGGTCGTAGCACTGTACCGCGCCTCCAGGATGGCCCGGGAAGGCAAGTCCCTGCGCTTCCTGATGTACTCGAAACTGCTGTCGGCGTACACGACGGCAACGGCGTCCGGCGGAGCCACTGCGCCCCTCACGGCCTCCATCTCGACCTATCACCGCTGGCTGAGCAGTCTGTATTGGAGCACCTACCGCAAACCGACACCGACCATGCCGGACAACACCTGGGCATTTGACTGGAACAACATCATTGCCCAGATGGCCGAGAAGCCACCTGCCAGAACCATGGATCATCTGCTGATTGACGAGGGGCAGGACCTGCCGTCGGAGCTCTACACTGTCACGAGCATCTTTCTCACTGAGAACATCACGGTCTTTGCCGACGAGAACCAGCGCATTACGTCCACTCAGACGATGATGCATGAGATCCGTGCCGCAGCCGGCATCCCGCAGCACAACACGTTCACCCTGACCCAGAACTTCCGGAACACCGTGCAGATCCATAACTTGGCCTGCTGGTTCCACCGCGGCTCTCCGACTGGGCTCGCGACGCCACCAGTCCGGCGTGGCAATAGGCCCACCTTCTTGGACTCAGCAGATCTCAGCGCCCAGGTCGATTACATCCAGCGGTATGAGCAGCTCAACGCCAACCGGAGCATCGGGGTGCTCGTCCGAACGCGCTCCGAGTTGAAAAAGATCCTCCATATGTTGAACGGCCGCACCCACAACCCGGTGCATGTGTATCTCAGCAAGGAGAAGGTGATGCCTGAATTCGACCGGGATGGCATTACGATCCTATGTCACGACAGCGCCAAGGGCTTGGAGTTCGACACGGTGTTCCTGCCCGGCCTGGAGTACGTGGATGCCGCGCGCGTGGAGCAGGCAGATGTCATGATGAAGATGTACGTGCTCTGCACCCGCGCGCGGCAGGATCTCTTCCTGATGTATGCCGGGGAGACGTGCGCCCTCCGCGACGCCCTACCCGACGATCTCATCCGGAAGACAACCCTGAAAGATGACTGAACACGTGCCGATGACCAACCTGTCTGCCACCTACGTGGTGCTCAATCGCCACAATCTGCCGCCTGTGGCATCCACCCGACTGATCCGGCCCCGCTTAGCGTACGTGAAGTACTACCCGGATATCCTCGATCTGCGCCCCGACGTCATCCCGCTATTCGACGGCCCACCCGGGACGGAGGTCACCGACTACTGCAGGCGCGAGGGTCAGGGAAGCTTCCCCGTACTGCTTGAACTTGGCAGTGACGCCGTGACCGATATGGAACGCGACTTGGGCGGCACGCAGCGGCTGATCCCGGCTGCCCACATCACGCGGATCCATGTACGCAGCCCTGAAGAGCTTACGGAGCTCCGGGCCCACGAGTACGAGAACGCCAGCATGACGGACTACACTATTCAGGTCAGTCCACACCTTTTCCCCGAGGACGGGCCTGGCCTGGACGAGATCGTGGTGCGGCTCGGGCATCTGCCTCCCGCGCCAGAGGACAGGGCGGAGCGCATCGCCGCAGCAAACCGTATGACCGGTGGGCTGCTTGCGGTCGCGTCCCACGGCCCTGACGAGGCCGGCGAGGTGGAGGCCCTGTTCCGTCGCGGCCTCCAAGGAGAGCGTGGCGACGTTACAGATCTGACATTTATCGTTCAGGCATTGCTCGACGGGAATCAGGACAGCACCGATGCGCGGCTGCTGAATGTGGTGGCCACCGTGCTGGTCCACCTCCCGGTCAGCGAGCAGCCGGCCATGGATGACCTGTTGCTGCAGTACCGGAATCTGTACCTGCAGCGCTACCCGGATGATGTGAAGGGCCTGCGGATCATCGAGCGGGCAGAGCACGTGATGGTCTCGCAGCAGTTCAGGCCCGGCAATGACGCCGCTGCACCTGTCGCGTTCGCTCTGCTCCTACACGTAATGCGGCAGCGGCTGGCAGATCTCACCCAGGACAACCGGAGCCTGATGCCCTTCTTCGAGAATGGCCTGCCTGGCCGAACGACCGTCAACATCGCGCGCTTCCTGACGGGTCTCCGTCTCGGCCGGCAGCGGATGGATACCCTGGATCGACCAGCCCCGCTGGATGCCTGGGCCGCGGCTGAGGAAGCCCTCGCGGTGCCGCAGCGGCCTGCCCGCCTCCTGTCCCTGCTGGAACCCTTCAAGAGAAAAGATGTGGATGGTGGGAATCAGGATATCCGCAATCATCAGGACATCGCAGGTTTCACCGGAGCCGTGGACGGCACAGTGGCGCCAGAGACAGTGTCGGGTGATCAGTTGCCTGCTCCAGATGTGGCAGATGTCTCCCGTGAGAAACCGCTGCCAGAGGCAGTCAGTCTTGAGGGCACGCCTGGGTCTGAGCGGACCGACCTGACCAGCCTAGCCGTTCCCATCTGTCTCCTGAGGGGGTGGCATGACCTCATCATTACGACGGTCACTACGGCTGCCCCAATACAGGTCACTCCTGAACGGGCAGGCCGCGTATCTCTGCGGCTGACCGGGCAGGTCGAGGTGACACGGAGTGTTGAGCAGGCTGATGAGCTGCTGCGGCGTCTTGATATGGAGCCGCTCACTCCTGGCGAACTCGCCCAGGTCAGGGGCACTTCCACGGAACCCGGAGTTCCGAAAAAAGCGAAGCGCACCCGCAAGGCCGCCACTGGAACAGCCCGGAAACGGGGCCGCAAGCCAGCAGTCGCGCCTGAGGACGGAGAGACGCCTGCACACGAGCTGTCCCTGGACTGAGAGGGCGGGGCATTCCGGCCCAGACTGCCCCTGCCGGAAGCAGGTGGCAGCCTGTGGCCTATCATGGAGTGATGGGTCTGGTCCCTATACGTCTGCCACAGCAACTCCAGCCGGATACCGTGGTTTCTCTGGAGGGCACCGATGGACTGTATCGGGCAGTCAGTCGCGAGAGTGCGGCGGGGCGCGCCGCCCTGCTCCTGGAATTGGGCCACCACCAGCTCCGGGCGGGGGAGGGGTGGGAAGCGCGGAGGCATTTTGATGAGGGCCTTTCTCTGACGCGGTCGCACCGTACAGCGCGGCTGCTGCGCGGCCGGCTCCTGACCGGGGCGAGCATGGCGGCGCGCGCACAGGGCCACTTTCGTATGGCCGTGTCTCTCGCGGAGGCGGCGGTACGGGTCAGCAATCAGACCCCAGAGGCGGCTGCCAGCGCCTGGCTGGCCCTGGCCAGTGCCCACCGGCTCGCCGGCGCCGCCTGGGAAAGCCTGACACCTACCCACACGGCACTTGACATTCATCCCACGTCCGAGGGGCAGGTCGCGAAGGTGCTCACGTGGATGATGCTGATGCCCGATCAGATCCTGCAGGAGGCGGCGGAACTCGTCACGCAGGTGGACGGGGAACTGCAGGCGCGGCTGGCTTGGCACCTGGCCGAGTACGCCCTGGGAACCGGCGACCGGCAGGCCGCCGACCAGTGGCTTCTCCTGACGCGGGATACCCCCAGCGGGGCCGAGGAGGGCCACGTGTGCCTGCTGGCTGCCCAACAGGCACACCTGAGCCTTCCGCCGGTCACGGACGTCCGTGAGCCGGTGGAGGTGCTGACCCTGCGCCGGCGTGGTCTGCAGGTTGGTGACCGCTTCGTTCCGGTACCTGGCGGCGGACACCCGTTGGCCCTGCTGGCCTTCCTGATTCACGACGGAGCCACCCACTGGCTGCGGGCCGCGGAGGCAGTCCTGGCGCAGGAGACGTCCACGGAGGAGGCCCTCTACACCCAGGTCAGGTCACACCTCACGACCATCCGTCGTCTCGTAGGAGATCCCGGCTGCGTCAGCTCCAGGCGGGGAATCATCGGTCTTGCAGACGACCGCTTGTGGCGGTGTGACGTTGAGCAGGCCCTGGCATCAGGTTACGGGGCACCTACATGGCTGCCGCATGTGACGGGCTGGTGGGCCGAGGAACTCCGCGCCCAGCTGCGGAATCTCCCTGAGTCATGAGTTCCTATGGAACCTGCCATCCCATGTCGTCCAGCTGACGCTGCACCCGGTCAGACCATGGGATGTAGAACCCTGGCAGGAACGCTCCCCGGGCGGCCGGCGCGCTGCTAGTCCCGTTGCCGAGCACCTGCGCCACATCAGTCTGCCAGCGCCACAGGGGAGACGGCGTTACGATCCCGTCCTGCAGTGTGATGGCCCGTGGATCACTCAGACTCCGGCAGGCGCTGGTAACCAGCCGCCGGATCCGCTGACGGGCACCGGCATCAGCTTCACTACCGAGCAGCTCCTCCACGAGGACATCTACCCGGGTCTGACCGTATACGGCGAGGTAGGCCATCAGGGCGAGTGCTGGGAGTGACGGTGCCGCCACATCCTGCCCATTGACCTGTAGCTCCGGCCGGCCCAGCGTGCGGATTGTCACTTCCCTGTCCGGATGACCGGCCCGTACCGGCAGGGGCAGTCCGTGCTGCCGCCCGAAGGCGTAGAGCTCTGCAAGCATGGGCTCTTCATCCCAAACGGGGAAAGGTTCGTCGCATCCCAATACCTTCCTGAGCCGGTTCAGGGCGTCATCGTCCTGGCCGGCCTGAAAGGCCACATCTGCAAGGTGCAGGTCAGCGCGGAGCGCGTCGAGCGGTAGGGCTCCTTCCTTGAGCGGCTCTAAGGCCTGCGCTATGCCAAGTGCCCGGTCAGCCAGCGCCAGCAGAAGACGCTCGGACGCCTGGTGGGTGCCGGGGAGCGCCACTTCCAGTGCCCGGGCCTGGGAATTCCGCGCCGCATCCAGCTTTCCCAGCTGTTTGAGGGCCTGGGCTTGGGCCCGATATGCGGCACTGGCATAGCGGTGACCATCCGCGACCTCCAGTGCCCGCCGCGCCCGCTGTAGCGCCGCTTCCGGGTTGCCAATGATCCGGTTTAGTGTGCTCATGCCTACCCGCGGCATCAGCCGCTCCCCACCAGTGCCCGGTGTCCGCTCCGCGAGCATGGCCGCCGCCTCCAAGCGCGTCTGAGCCGCACTAAACTGAAGGCGGGTCAGGTGCTGCCAGCCGAGGTTGTAGGTGGCGATGGGGATCATCGTAGGGTCGTCCTGCAGGGCACGCAGGCCCCGGATAAACAGGTCATATGAGCGTGCGAACTGGCGGTCATGTCCGTACAGCACCGCGCGGTCCGTGAGCATACGGCCCAGGTTGCTGCCCGTGAGCAGCGGTTCCGCCTGTTCCATCGCCACGTGAGCCTCCGGGGCACGGCCAAGGTGATGCAGGGCCCACCCCCGCTGCCACAGGTGGATGCCTGTGGCCGGCAGGGTATCAAGCACGGCAAGCGCTTCTGCGAACCGGCCAGCCAAGTTCAGCTGCTGCACCTCCCGGTAGGTGGGGAAAGGGGAAGTCATACGCGCATTATTTCAGCAGCAGGACCAGTCCTCCGCTCGCTGGGGTGACGGCAGCTGTCGGGCCGGGCGTACCGCCATTGTGCTCGGCGTGAGCCATGGAGGAGAACTGCAGGAGGAGGGTAAGTAGAAGGACATATCGGAACATGGGAACCCCCATGCACCTGGGGCTGGCCACAGGTGCAGGACACCGGCACCGCGGCAGGCGGCGACGGATGGAGGAACTGACGTCACGCGTGACGCCTGGGAGGAAGCCGCCGGATCCCCTTCCTGGAGGACTCCGGTCGCCGCCCTGACCGGGCCGCGATACCCAGGGATGGCCTCCAGGACGTGAAAGCGGAAATGGCAGGGCGTCTCTGGCCTGCTTTCCGCTTTCACGCCACCCAGGCCATACCTGGGTATGGCCTCGTATCTCGAATGGAACGCTGCCCTTGCCGATCACGTCACCGGCCAGCTGCCTCAGGGCAGCCGCGTCTGCCTGCACGTCGATGCGGACGTCCTCGGAACGCTGGGCCGCCGCCACTGGCCTACCGGGGAGACCATCTGCTGGCAGGACGTCTTCCTACAGGCGCTACGTGAACAGCTGGTGGACTGTGGCCGTGTCAGGCTCGGCGCACTGGGTTACCGGGACGCTGCGGGTCGACCTCTGGGTGTGGCATTCCTGGGTGTGCTGGTGCTGGCTGCGGCCAGCGCTTCGCATGGGCCACGGGCGCCCCAGCGTGCCGCCTACCTGACACGCGTCTGCGGATTTCTGGGTGTGCCTCGTAACGCGGCTGGCCGGCCCCCGGGCTTCCCGGCCGGCGCAGAACTGCCACTCTGGGAGGACTGGAACGCCTACCTGCACGGACTTGGCCTGCAGCCGACTGCGTCAGGTGGGCACGGTTCCCACCGCTTCACGACATTCCCATTCAGCCAGCTGTCTGGAACACGGCTGTGACGTCCCCTACCGTCAGAACACATCACGGGCACCTGAAACCATCCAGGGCATCTGGGCATATCTGCGTGCCGCCAGCCCCTGCCTCCTATAGCTTCAGGGGCACCATCCATGACTGAAATCCATGAAGAGCACGATCTGGAAGCCACTACTCTTGAGCGGGCCCTCCGGGCCATCGGCGAGGTGCTGTCCCGTCAGGATGACTACTGGTTCGCCGGCGGGGCGGACAACTACACCAACCGCCTCCTGAACTACGGTCTGCGGGAGGATATCCTCCAGCAACTGCAGGAGCACGGCCATGAGCCGTACTTTGCCCGGCTGGATTTCGAGGATGCCCGCGGCCCGCAGTGCGTGTACTTCGGTCATGCCCACCTGGGCCGGATGGGCCTGCAGTCCGGTCAGATCCTTGACTGGCGCTGCGACCTGTACAGTCTCTTCCTAGGCGGCAACGCTCCCAGTCAGCAGTATCACGTCAAGGCAACCGGGCAGGAACACCACGTCCAGCTGCGACTCAAACGCCGTCTGGATATCCGGGCCCGCATCCTCGAACGGATCTCAGACACAGTCGACTACCGTGTGCGGAAGGGACTGGAGGGGGACAGTACAGAGAGACCGAACCGGGAGCAGTCCGGCACCTCCAATGACTTCCTGATCGGAAAACTGCAGGAACGTGGGGACCCCCGCCTACAGGACATTGTCGCGACGATCCAAGCGGATCAGGACGCCATCATCAGGGCACCTCTGGATGCGGCGCTGCTGCTGCACGGTGTGGCCGGCAGCGGGAAGACATCCATCGCCTACCACCGCCTTGCGTATCTGATGTTCACAGACCACGGGTACGGCCTCAAGGCTGCCCAGATGCTGGTGATCGGCCCCAATCGTACGTTTCTGGGCTACGTCCGCGGACTGCTACCCTCCCTTGGTGTCACCGGCATCCCGCAGATGACCTTCACGGAGTGGGCTCTGGAGCGCCTTGGCAAGGAGAGCGGACTTGGTGATGTGACCATCACTGACCCCGTTGCAGATGCCCTCGACAATCGCCGACGCCGCCTGGAGGACCGTACTCGGCTCTGGAACAGCGCACGGCTCAGGGGCTCGCTCCGGTTTGGGGAGCTGGTGGAACGTCATGCGGCATACCTTGCCAGTCGGGTGCCGCTGCCCCGGCGGGATCTCACCCTCACCCTAAGGAGAGAGGAGCATGAGGCTGTCCTTCCTGTCACCGTGGCGGATGTCCGGGCCCTCTGGGCTACCCTCGCTGCGGACCTTCCCCTAGCCGCGCGGCGGGAGCAGCTGATCAGCCGAGCCATGCAGCACGTCTCCAGAGAGTACAGCCGGCTCCTGGGCGATCCGCAGCTTCCTGCTGACGTTCTGGCATTGCGCGGAGCCCGGCGTGCGGTGCGGGAATACCTGCAGGCCAGCTGGAAACGGCTGAACCTGCCGGAAGTCTTCGAGGAGATCTTTCAGCCCGGACACCTCCCGGACATCGCCCGCGGTCTGTTCAGCGTGGAGGAGCAGCGCCTCCTCCGCGCCACACGGCCGTCCATTTCCAGCAAAAAGGGGGACCAGAGGCAGAAAACGGTTGATATCAGCGACTTGGCGGGCCTTGCCGTGCTCAGCGGACGGCTATATGGATCCCCGGAAAAGACATGGCGCCACCTCGTGGTGGATGAGGCTCAGGACTTCTCCCCCTTACAGATGCAGCTGCTGACGGCCGCCTGTCCGTCCGGTTCGATGACCCTGGTGGGGGACACGGCCCAGAGCATCCACGCCTATCGGGGCGTCGAGGACTGGAACGAGTTCGACGGCGTCCTGCCTCAGGAGCACCTCGCTCGTCACCTGATCGCACAGAACTACCGCAGCACGCAGGAACTTGTCACCTTTGGGAACGCCCTCCTGAGCAGCCTGTGGGGAGACCGTGCCCTGAAGTCCAGCGTCATCCAGCGAAACGGCCCGCGTCCCGGAATGGTTGCCACGGCAGATGCCGCGCAGCACGACGAGGAGCTGCTCCAGACCATTCATCAGTTCACGGCAGACGGTCACCAGAGCGTCGCGGTGATTGCTCCAGACACCGCTGGCGTGACGGCCATCGGCCGCCTGTTGGAACGTCACGGCCTGATCCACCGGGCCATCACCGGGGATGCCGAACTTGGCCCTGAGGATCTCCGCGGCACTGTGGTTGTCCCCGCCGCCCTGTGCAAGGGTCTGGAGTTCTCTGCTGTGATCGTGCCGGACGCCTCGGAGGTGCGGTATCCCGCAGATGACCACCACGCCGGCAGCCTGCTGTACGTTGCCATCAGCCGTGCCCTACACGCCCTGCACTTGGTAACATCTGGGCACTTTACCGGCTGGCTGGATGACGCGCAGGGCGAGGCGGACGTGGATTACACACGCCTGCCGCACACACCGTTGAGATGGACAGGCGTCACCCTCACAGAGCAGCTCCGCGCTGCCCGGGCTGGCCGCACGCCCTTCTCTGCCATCAGTACCTCTATCGAGAGGCGTGTGCACCTCCTTCTCCGGGAGGGACGTGGGGCAGAGGTTCATGAGGCGTACATCGCCTTTGGTCAGGTTAGCAGTCTCACCATGAACGACGTCCTGCTCCAGATGGGTCAGGGGGAACCCTCAACGTTCATCCGGACTGCCCTGGCAGAAGGCCTTCCGGAATATCTGCGTGACACTGTGGTAGCGCAATTGCTCCGTCTGGAGGGGGATGGCCATCCACAGGCAGAGGCGTACCGCCAGCAGTTTGAAGCCCTCCTCGACGAGCGCTGGACCAGCATAGTGATGCCGTCCATGCCACCTACTGTGCAGGCAGCTGATCCTGAGACATCCATGTCCATGTCTGAATCAGTCGCGTCACCTGATCATCTGCGCCCCCTGTAAGGGGCATGACCGACGTGCCGGGAGGACATCACCCGTGCCCCCTTGACGGCGGCCCGTACCCGCATGGCCTTGGTCCGGCAATTGAGGGCGCTGAGCATATGCTGATCTTCAGCACAGCGGTCACACTAGGTCCGATCTGCATCGTCAGCAGACAGGAAACCGGGTTTCCCCTGGAGGACAGCGATGCGGCCACTGCAGTAAAGTGCGTCTGAAAAGGTCAGGGCGGGGACTTTGCCAGCCGACGCACCATCAAATAGATCATGACTTCGTACACGAGGTTTTTAGCGGTTTCGATCAAGGCCTCGTAATGTCTCGCCATGCGTCTGGATTTTCCCAGCCGGGCAAACGTCCGCTCCACCACCCAGCGGCGCTTCAAGACGACAAATCCTTTCGGCACCTCCACGTATCGTGGAGGTGCATCTTTTGGTGCCCAGGTGCTCTGCCAACCCGACTAAGGATGTTTGACGATCTCCATAGTCCAGCCTAAATGCGTTTTGATCTCTCCAGCGAGCTTCCCGGTGTGCGCATGACCGTTTTTGACTACCCGGACGGCTTCGCAGGCAGGACACGGTGGTGGGTTCATCCTTCATTGAACTGCGGTCATGCCCTAAAATCCACGACCATCCGGTGCATAGCATTGACTTTGCGTGCATAGGACGCTATATTTTAGAAATCAAGGCGATCTCCGGGTCGCCTTCTTCGTTGTCGTGATGCTGATCGGAAAGCCCCTACGCCACCCGTGCTGAGCGAATGCAGGCCCGTACATAGGTCTTGGGCGACTGGAGTTCCTCGCGCTTCCGATGCGCCCGTTCCACGATCTCCAGCAGCGCGACCGGATCGATCTCACCCAAGACGTCCCGGGCCTCGCGCACTGTGAAGCCAGACGAATCGGCAGACCTGACGTTCCTGCAGGGATCCTGAGTCAGCAGTGACGAGACTTCTGCCTGCGTTTCAGCTTCTGGGCGTTGAGACGATCCCCAACTCCTCCTTCGGCACCAGTTGGAGTTGCAGATGGCGGATATCGCGGGCATCTACCCGGTAGACCAGAGCCGCCTTGATCTTGCGGGCCGTCATCCGGTCAAGCTCGGCCTGTGAATTCACCACCTGGAAGTCGCTGCCAACCTCATCTGTGAAGGCAATCCGTCCTTGCTGCCGGGCTCTGACCCAAAGCGTCTCCGCCTGAGCGCCGTCCGTGTTGATCCAGAGGGCGTTCTGCACCACGGCGAAGACGTCTCCATCCTGTCCGGGCACAGCCAACTGCGGCGCCGCCGGATCGATGGGCAGTGTGGAAGGGACCGTCTGAACCTTCGCAGGGAGCGGGAAACTCGCGTTCCCTGTTCGGGTGTCTTCGAGCGCGGCGCTGAGCAGATCCACGGTCCACACCGGCGCAGCCGACGTGCCGAGCTGAAGCGCCACGTCACCGACATGAATGATGGGGTTCTTCAGGCCACTCACCTGGATGGGAAGGGTGGTCGCCCGCCTGAGGAAAGGCAAGACCTGTGGACTGTTCAGGTACCGTTCGCCCTTGATGTCCACGGTGCCGAAAGAAATTTCGGGTGTGCCGGCTGGACTGAGCAATAGCAGTGGCGTCGTGGGCGTCGCTGCTGGGAGTGCGCGGATGGGCACGCCACCTGCGGTCAAGGCCGAGAGCAGGTCGGTGACGTTCAGGAGGACACTGGGCTCAAACTGCCCTGCCCGGCACAGCTGCAGATACCGCTCAGGACCGCCGTAGGACTGCAGGAGGCGGGCATACCTGACCTGATCCGCCGTGGTCTGGAAATCAGCAGGGACAGCTAGGCGGCAGTCGCTGCGCTCTACACCGAAGGCCGACTTGACGGTGGCGACCTGAGCCACGGCCTGCAAACTCAGCAGTCCGGCCATGCCCAGCAGGAGTGATAGACGTAGGGTGGTGGTCCCCGTGTGAACGAGACCCAGCGACCGGGCAAGTCGGTGGGGGCTGCCCAGGTCCCGCAGGGCCGCCGTCTCGGCGGCCTCGGGACTCATGCCCAGCAACTGATAGCGGTAGAGCTTGTCCTCAATGGCCCCCCGGAGTTCAGCCCGCACGTCGGCGCGCCGACGGCCCCATAGACCCAGCGCGGCCCGCTGCAGGTAACGTTCGGTGCGCTTCATACGCCACCACCGATGATGCCGCGTACGGCGCGGGTGAAGCGCTCATACTTCTCGCGCTGAAGACGCAGTTCCTGCTGTCCGGCAGGCGTGAGCTGGTAGATCTTGACGGGACTGCCACCACGGGGCAGCACCTGGAAGGCTCCCTGGAGGAAACCCTGTTTCTCCAGGCGGTGAAGGGCGGGGTAGAGGGTGCCTTCGCGCAGGGCAAACTCCCCGTCGGTAGCGGCCTGCACGTCGGCGATGATCTGGCCGCCGTAGCGGGGACCCTGCTCGAGAGTAGCGAGGAGGAGAAGGTCGAGGTGGCCTTTGAGCTGTTGGGCGTCCATAGGGCTCCTTCCGATGGTCGGCGAGCGACATCGTTTATCGAGGTAAAAGCATCGTAATCCTATGGACATAGGAAAGCAAGGCCATGCCTGAGAAGCAGCGATGGAGCCGCCTGCAGCATGCGCTGATCTCTCTGATGCTCACTGCATCTTCAGCGCGGTTGACTGATTTCTCTCCAGAATCCGTTTGACTTGAACGGCATGCCAGGAACCGCCTTGGCGGGTCTGGAAGCCATGTAGCTCCAGTTGGGCAGCAATGGCCCGCAAGGTCAGCCCCTGGCTCCGGAGCGCCCCAGCGTAGGCAGCCACGGTGCGCATGTCCTGAACTGCGCGCTGCTTCGATGCCTCTGCGCCCCTGCGCTGCGCCTCCACAGTCAGGTTCTCTGGCTTGCCCAACTTGAGGCCCCGGGCCTTGCGGGCCGCCAGAGCGGCCTTCGTCCTTGCGGAGATCAACTGAGCTTCCCGCTCGGCGACGGCGGCCATCACGTGTATGGTCAGGTTGTCGGCCTCAGGCATATCGACGGCCACAAAGCGGACGCTGGATTCCATGAGGCTGGCGACGACCGCCACGTTGCGCGCGAGGCGATCGAGTTTGGCGATGAGGAGGACGCCTCCAAGACGGCGGGTCTGATCGAGGGCGGCTTCGAGTTGGGGGCGGCGACGCTTCCGAGTTCCGGTTTCGACTTCGGTGACCTCAGCGACCAGTTCCAGGCCCTTGCTCCGGGCGTATGCCAGGACGGCGGCCTGTTGCGCCTCCAAACCAAGGCCACTTTGACCTTGTTTTTGGGTGGAGACGCGGTAGTAGGCGACGGCGGGGGTAGTCACCGGATCATGTTACAGGAGTCATCGGAGCGTTCGACAACTGTAACAATGCTACCGAAGCCCCTTGTTCTAGAAAAATGAATAACATTCCACCTATTCCTCTAAAAATACGATATCTCTACTAAATCTAGATTTAGTAGAGATATCGTATGCTGTAACCACATACATCAATCATCTTCTATAAAATCACTTCGAAGTTGATTAAGGTAAGCCCGAGCCACAATATATTCGTCCCCGCCGTACTGATTGAACATCTCGTTCAAAGAGTCGATAGCAACCACCGCCTCCGACCCTGTTTTTGAGATGCTGAGAGAATGAAGCAGCTGGTCAAAGGCCATAAACTGCGATTGATGGGCCGTGCAGATACTTTGCCGCACGACCACACAGACCGATTGAAGTTGTTTCAGCTGGTGGGTTGCTTCCATTCACTACCTCCGTCAGGCCAACCGATCGGGGGCCACGACGGTACTGGGGGGACCGTAGGAGCGGCAACCGACGCCTGAACTTGAACATCCTGCCCCTGCGCCGGAGCGCTCAGCGTAATGGCCACGAAGAGGGTACAGATCAGCATCGGGATGTTCATTTTGGTCATGGTGTTCGCTCCTTGGTTGGTATGGCCGAAGCTTAGTCCCAGGGGTGGGAATCAACTGGGAATGTTCCCTGCTACCCCATATGGAGTCCCAGACTCCTGAGCTGACGCACCGTGTCCACAGTGGGCGATTCACCAAATTCCCTCTCCAACATGCTCCGGTACACCTGAAATGCGCTGCCCGCTTCAGACGACTGAACACTCAAGAGGGTACGAATCAAGGCCAGATGCATCTCTCCCTCAGTAGGCTGTGTCCGAACAGCGAGTTTGAGCAGGGCGACCGCCTGCGCCGGCTGTACCTGCGCCACTTGTCCCTCGATCTCACCAAGAGCATAGAGTTGATCCCGACGAACCGTTTCGCGTACATCGTCCACCCAGTCCGCTGTGATATCAGACGCCAGTCCTTCGACAGGAAGACTGAGAAGAGCCTCGTAGTCTCCTTGCTGCGCGGCCTTGATGGCCTCCTGGAGATTGAGAACGACGCGCAGTTCAGGTTGCAGGGAATAGGTTCCTTGAGAGTAGGGAAGCGGATCACCAGCAAAATCCAACGCCTCTTTGAGCATCTGT
Source organism: Deinococcus gobiensis I-0 (assembly GCF_000252445.1). GTDB lineage: Bacteria > Deinococcota > Deinococci > Deinococcales > Deinococcaceae > Deinococcus > Deinococcus gobiensis. Next base: position 53,518 of record NC_017792.1, read on the forward strand.
CTGAGCCGCCGAACTACGACGCGGAAATACTCGTGATGCTTCGGATCTCGCGAGCCGTCCCATAGATCATTGAGGATGTCGTGCAGGGTCCCCTGCTTACGCCACAACAGCCAGAACAGCAGTTCTCCAGACTTCGCCAGTGGCAACTTGACGGCTCTGGTCCCGACCCACGCTTCGATCTTCCGCCCCACCTCCACACGCAGGATTTCCTCTTGCCTGGGCTCCTCCGGGTGAACTTCCCCTGACACCAGTGGATGCTGGACTCCTTGTTTTGTAAGAAACTGACGCAGAGCCGCCAAATGACGCTGATCCGCGTAAGCAATGCTGGTGATCTCCAGGCCTTGGAGTGCCTGGCGGCTCACCTCAATCTGCTCTGCAAGGAGCGTCCCTTTGCGCTGCTGAATGGCCATCAGAAGAAGCTGGGCCCGCAAAGTATGCGTCTGCTCGACGCTCTCCTGAGCGGCAATATTCAAATGGGTCTCTGCGGATGCTAGGTCTCCCGCATCTAGGGCGTGAATGCCGGTGAACAGGGGGAGGAGATATCTCCTGAAAATGGGACGCTGAGTGTGCTCGACCAGCTGCTCATAGGCCTGCCGCGCCCGCACTTGCTCACCTGTCGCAGCGTATAGATCGAAGGTATTGGCATAGAGGAAGGGAAGGACCACAGGCAGTTTCAGGCGATGGATGGCGTCTTCCGCGTTGTGAAGTGACTGTGCCGCGCCCTCCCAGTCACCGCGAATCATCTTGTACCGCGCGAGCGTCTGGTAAAGGGTCGGCAGATGGATGGGTTGCGTACGTAAGGCCAAGTCGATGCATTCCGAGATCAGTAGAGACGCCTCTTCATGCCGGCCCTGCCGGAGCAGCACCTCGCTGAGTTCTGCCTCCATCTGCAAGGCTTTTCGCTGCTGCCCATGGGCGAGAAGAATAGTCCTCGCCCTCTGGAGGGCCGCCTCCCGCTCAGGCCAGCGGCGTTGCATGAGGAGGGTGTATTGGTGCATGTTCAGGGCGTCTGCTTCAGCCAGTTGATTGCGCTGTGCCTGAGCATCTGAGATCAGTTTTTCCGTGACTTGCTCACCTTCACGGAAACGTTCCAACGAAATCAGGGCAGATGCCAGTTGCATCGACAATGTGGTCTGGCTAGAGCCGGAAGCGAGTGCCAACCCCTGTTGGGCAGAGAACAATTGACCTTCAAAATCGCCCTGGCGAGCCGCCTGTAGGGCCAACGCGGCAAATCCCAGACCTGTGAGTTTGTGCTCTTGTCTCATCGCCTCGAGCTGGGCCAGACCCTTATCACCTTCACCGATCTCCAGGCGAGCAATCGCCTGAAATTCCTCCCACCATGCCGGAGGAGGTCCAGGGTGTAAGACGGCAAGCTCTTCGAGCAGTTTGAATTCCCGCTGCCTGTGGAGGGTCGGGAACAACTCCTGAGCGTACAGTTCCATAAGGTCGGCCCGGTGAGCCTGGCGGGCATGACGGATCGCGGTCGACAAATCCTGTTCCTGCACAGCGAGGGTGGCCCGGACAAGGTGAATGCGGCGGCTCTTCTCTGGTGCGCGTTGAAGCTGCTTTTCCAGCAATTTGAGCAGCAGCATGTGCGGCCGGTAGAGGCCCCGACCCAGGGGAGTCAGCGGTAATCCAGCCCGCCGGAGAATGCTGAGCCACGCAGCCGGGAGCGGGGATTCCAACAATTCGCCGAGCTCGTCTCCCCACTCGTCGAACAAAGCCAGCTCAGGCAAAATAGCCTGCAGTTCCTCGGGCAGCTGCTCTAGCGCGTCTCGAAGCAGTTGATCAACATCTACCTGCGCCGCCGAGTCCATCAGGCTGAGTGAGATGCTCACCGGCCATCCCTCACTGGTTGCCATGAGCTGGTCCAGATCCAGCGAACTCGCCCGCGCGGTCAGCAGCTGTCCAGTTTCCTGAGCGGTAAACCGCAGCTGCTCCGTACTGAGGACATCAATCTGGCCAGACGCCGTGAGGCGCGCCAAGGGAAAACCCTGCAGGTCAAGCCCCGCCATCAAGAGCCGGTGGCCCTCTGGCAGCAGGCCAATCAAGGTGGCCAGCGCCGTGCCATGTGTCCGCGCCACGTGCTCGACACGGTCGAGCACGATATCGATGCTTCTTTCCTCCTGTGCGAGCCGTTCGGCACTCCAGTCGAGAAAATCCATCAATGAACCCGTGGGATCTTCCCCTATTCCATCCAGCACACCCTGCAAGGCGCGGTGGAGATTTTTCTTAAATGTTCCTACTTCCTCATCTCCAGGTCCCAGCGAGAGCCAGACCACGGTCCGGGTAGTGTTGCGGGCGTATTGCGCAAGGAGAGTGGTCTTTCCGTAGCCACTGGGGGCCAATAACACGACGCTTGGACGGTCAGGCACAGAAAGCTGCGCCAAGGCCTCCATTCGGATGACCTCTGACGCCAGGGCCCGGGGCACCGTCGTTCGCGCGATGCCACGAAAACTGACTTGGGACATGCCCTGAATCTACCGGGTTCTACCCGGATCTTCGCTGAGCCCAGTCCCAGACTCTGCCATTCCCGGTTCCCAGTTCCCAGGGAAGTGGTCCCAGATCGTTCCCAGGGTGCCCGATACAACTGTTCTCAAGAGCAGCAACGAGAGCACGATCCAAGTGCTCAAAGCGCTCACCCAAATCAAAGGAGGTGACCTATGAAACGAGTTCTTCAACTGCAAGCCATCCAGGTTTCGGCTCCTGCCCCCGCCGACTGGAGCACGGTCAGCAACCACTGCAGCAGCGTTCAACTGTCCTAAGGTTCCCCTCCCTTCCCCTCTTCCCTCTCTCCCCTAAGGACGTGACCCCATGAAACGAGTTCTCCAGCTCCAGACCCTTCAGGCCTCCAACCCCGCTCCCGCCGAATGGAGCACCGTCAGCAACCACTGCGGTAGCCACCAGCTCGCCTGAGCTAAACCGCAACACCAACTCCCTCGCCTTCTCCCCTCTAAGGACGTGACCCCATGAAACGAGTTCTCCAGCTCCAGACCCTCCAGGCTTCCAACCCCGCTCCCGCCGAATGGAGCACCGTCAGCAACCACTGCGGTAGCCACCAGCTCGCCTGAGCTGAACCGCAACACCAACTCCCTCACCTTCTCCCCTTTAAGGACGTGACCCCATGAAACGAGTTCTCCAGCTCCAGACCCTCCAGGCCTCCAACCCCGCTCCCGCTGACTGGAGCACCGTCAGCAACCACTGTGGAAGCCACCAGCTCGCCTGAGCTAAACCGCAACACCAACTCCCTCGCCTTCTCCCCTCTAAGGACGTGACCCCATGAAACGAGTTCTCCAGCTCCAGACCCTCCAGGCTTCCAACCCCGCTCCCGCCGAATGGAGCACCGTCAGCAACTACTGCAGCAGCGTTCAGCTCAGCTGAGGTGGGCTCTTCACCAGCAATCTCCCTCTCTCCCCAAGGACGTGACCCCATGAAACGAGTTCTTCAGCTTCAGACCCTCCAGGCCTCCAACCCCGCTCCTGCCGACTGGAGCACTGTCAGCAACCACTGTGGAAGCCATGTGCAGTTGGATTGACTCAGTACCCACTTTCAAGAGCGACCAACCGACCGTTCTTGCGCACGTTCACACCTATGTCCCAATTCCGACTCCGTTCGACGCCGAGAAGTGAAACAACCCAGGGGCGCCAAAGCGCCCCTTTTTCTTCCCTATAACACAAGAATCCCAAATGGCATCAGGAGGTTTTATGACCAGCGGAGCTAACCTCGTCCCACCCCGTTTCAACATGCAGCAGGTTGTCAAACATCTTCACCTTCGCTCGGATTTCTATGAACCTTTCGAGCGGTATCAGCCCAGCGACGCCTTCGTCAAGATTATTCAGGAACAACTGCCTTTAACCAGCCGAATCCTGCGAGAGGCATTCTGGACACACATCCAGCACCTGGGCGGGGAAGTGCCCATGCAGGGCTGGAAGATCCACGTTTCTGCGATACAGAAGAACGCCCCTGCCATCCTCAGCAAGGTGGCTCAAGTCTGCTGCGCGGCACGTGTCCCCTTCAAATTCGCCAGTGATCCTTTCGTCCTCTCGTTGCTCCTGGGGAAGGGATGTGCGCGTGGCTCCAGTGGGAAATTCATGACCATCTATCCACACGATGAGCAACAGGCGCGCGTTTTGTTGGAAGAGTTGTACGCCGCTCTCCAAGGCTTTGAAGGGCCGTACGTGCTCTCAGATCGCCGCTTCCGGGACTGCTCCGTCCTGTATTACCGATACGGCGGCTTTACTCCCATCACACGGCGGGATGCCGACGGCCTGCTGACGTCCTACCTCATGCGCCCAGACCTGCAACTTGAGCCAGACGACCGGACTCCCTACTTCCAGGTGCCAGATTGGCTGCACGACCCTTTCCAGGCGGAAGAGCCCGAGGAGAGCGCGAGTGCGCGACTGAATGGACGCTACGAGGTTCTCACGGTCCTGAGTTACTCAAATTCCGGAGGGGTTTACAAAGCGGTCGATCACCAGACAGGAAAGACGGTGGTGGTTAAGGAGGCCCGGCCCCACGTCGACACCAGTGCCTCGGGACAAGATGCCATCGAGCAGCTGCGAAAGGAATTCCGTCTGCTCAGCCATCTCCGAGGCTCGGGTGTCGCTCCGGAGCCCATCGAAACGTTCACCGAATGGGAGCACCTCTTCCTTGTACAAGAGTTCGTCCAGGGAGAGTCGCTCCACACCTTCACGGGCAAATACAGCCCGGTGATCCGTACGTCCCACACCGAAGACGAACTGCAGGCTTGGTGGCAACTTCTGCGCTCTGTCGCGGTGTCCATCTTGGACAAGGTCCGTATTCTTCACGCACGGGACGTCGTCTTCGGAGACCTCTCCCTGAACAATGTCCTCGTCACTATCGAAGACGGCCGGTGCGTGGGCGTGCGACTCATTGACTTTGAGGGCGCCAGCCGGCCAGGAGTGGACACAGCAGTCAACATGTTTACTCCCGGATTTGCGCGGCCCGGCCGGACAGCGCGGCAGTACACCACCCTGGCCGACGACCACTACGCTCTGGGCGCCCTGCTCTTCAGCCTGCTCCTGCCTGTCGCTGTACTGACCAACGTCAGAGAGAACGCGTTGCCAAGCTTCCTCGAAGACTTCACCGCCGACTTTGGCCTGCCCCCCGTCTTTGCCGAGGTGGTCAATCGCCTCCTGGCTGCCGACGACTTGGTGGATCTGGACGAACTGACAGCGCTATTAAAGAGGAACGATTCACCCCTGGGATCCCCAAGCATCCTGAGGGCTCCGCCGACGCTGTCACAGGACGATCTGAGCCGTACTGTCCGCAGCGCCCTGAACTACGTTGTCGCGAGCGCCGAGTTCGAACGGCAGGATCGGCTGTTTCCTTCGTCACCTCAGCAGACCCACAGTCTCGGCCTCGACCACGGGGCCCTGGGGGTTGCCCTGACCCTCCAGACCGTTCAGAACCACGTCCCGGAGGCTGTGCGGCAGTGGGTCCGTGAGCAGCCCCTGGGGGCGAACACGGCTCCTGGTCTGTTGAGCGGCCTGGCGGGGATGGCGGTCGGATTCGCCCAGATTGGTGAACGTAAAAGTGCCGAGCGGGCCTATCAGCTCGCCCGGCGTCACGATCATCTGTATGCCCGGGTCCATCTCCACGGGGGACTCAGTGGGTTTGGGCTCGCCAGCTTGACGCTGTTCCTACAGTGGGGAGACGCCAGTTACCTTCAGGAGGCCAAGCGCGTCGGTGACCTGCTCGACTCCACCGCCAGATGGGCCGGTCACCGGGTGACCTGGCCAGACTTCGGGGCTCAGGAAGTAGGCCTCGGCTATGGACAGAGCGGTATCGCCCTCTTTCTGCTGTACCTCCACGCGGTGACTGGGGAGGCGCGCTACCTGCGCCTGGGTGAAGCGGCCCTGGCTGAAGACCTGGCCCATGGACGCGCACTGGACAGTGGCGCACTTGGCTTCCCGGATCGCCCGGAAGGGAAAATCCTCTATCCCTACTGGATGACCGGAAGCGCGGGCGTAGGGAGTGTTCTGGTGCGCTACTTCCACGTCACGAAGAATCCAGCCTATCGGGAACTGGCCGAACGGATTCGGCAGGCCACCACTCCGCAATACAGCGTCTTCCCCAGTCTGTTCATGGGACTGGCCGGGCTGGGCATGTTCCTGATGGATGCCGAACAGTTCCTTGGGGATCCAACGTACCGGAACCAGGCCCATGGCGCGGCAAAGGGCGTTCTCCGCTTTGGAGTGGACAAGCCCCAGGGCACAGCCTTCCCAGGTGACTATCTGCACCGGATCAGTACGGATCTGGGCAGCGGCAGCAGCGGGATCGCGCTCTTCCTTCACCGCCTCGCCCACGGAACCGGTAACCCCCTCTTCCCGGACGCAGCACTCCTGCACCCGAAGGGGCAACAGGAATGAAGCGCCCCTGGACTGAAGACTGGCAGCTGATCGTCGGCTCGCAAACCCGTACCTATCTGCTTGCTCTGGCCTGGGCAGGAGCGATCGCTGTCCTGATGACTGCCCTCAACCCCCTCGCTACACGCCTGATCTTCGACGTAGCGGTTACCGAGAAGCGGCTGGACTGGTTGATCGCCATCGCGGCCGCCTCCCTGGTGATCTTTGGACTGCTCCGGTGGTGGGATTTCCAGGGTGGGCAGTACCAGCAGCGACTGACCAATCGGATGAGTGCCGATCTGACCCGCCGCATGGTCAGTGGCTACTTCCACCTCCCTCCAGAGGTAGTGGCGCGGCACAACGAGGGCTATTTCGTCGCCAGAACGATGAACGAGGTGGAGCAGACCGTTTCGCCAGTTGTCAGTTCAGGAATTCAGCTGTTACGGGCTGTCCTGATCTTGGCCACGGCCATGGTCACGGTCCTCCTGCTCTCCTGGCAGCTCACAACAGTCTTGTTGATCATTACGCCAGCACTTTTGCTTCTTGCCCGGCATTTTTCGGCCCAGCTTCACCAAGACGCCCATGGTGTGCAGGAGAGTACCGCTGCTCAGCAGGAGGTGCATGCTGCGGCCATTGGCGCCTACCGAACGGTCCGCATGTTCAATCTCGAGGGATTGGCTCTGCACCAGCTCATGCGTTCGGTCGACCATCGCCTGAACGCGGTGTATACCCTGGGCTACCGGTCCGGCAAATACGCCACCCTCAGCCGGATCACGCTCAGCATCGCTGAACTGCTCGTCCTGGTCCTGGGGGGCTACGCCGTCATGACGACGTCGCTCACGCTGGGCGGCCTCATGGCTTATATGGGGGCCTACTGGATGGCGGTAAGTGCCGTACAGAGCCTGATTGACCTGACGCCTCAGGTGCAGGTGCTGCGCTCCAACATCTGGCGTCTGGCCGATATGCTCGCCCAACAGGACACACAACCAGTCATTCCCGTTGATGCTCCAGTCAACAGTGCCCTGGTGTGGCAGGACGCTTCGTTTGGTCAGGGGGAGACGGCGACGCTGACAGGAGTCAACATCGATGTGCCCAGGGGCCAGAGGATCCTGGTGCGGGGTGCCAATGGTGCAGGAAAAAGTACCCTTGCCCTGACTGCCCTGTCCCTCTTGCCACTTCAGAAGGGCTCCGTCCAACGCAGTGGAGACATCAGTGGTCTGGTCGAGCCGGTCAAGTTTCCTTCCTTGCCCCTGCGTGAGCTGGTGACTCAATTTGATGCCAGCCATGCGGAGGCCCTGATTGAGCAGCTCAATCTGACGCTGCTGATGGACTCCCGCTACGACGAGCTTTCCCTCGGACAGCGGAAGAAGTTCGCCCTCATGATGACCCTGCTCAAACCGGCGGAGATCTACGTCTTCGACGAGCCTCTGGCAAATCTGGACGATCAGACCCAGCGCCTAGCTTTCGAACTGATCCTTCGGCACACGGCAGGCAAGACCGTCCTGGCCGTCATGCACGACTCTGCAGAGTTCTCTTCCCACTTCAATCTGGTGGCTGAAGTCGTCGCTGGGCAGGTCACGGTCCAGCCTCAACAGTCGACTATGGCAAAAGTGTTCGTTCCTCAATTGAAAACACACTCGGGGCTTTCTTGGAACCCAACGCCTCAGTGAGATAAAGATTGAAGGATCTCTTTGATCTATTGCTTGGCACTACAGCGTGTTTTCTAAAGTCGTTTCTCTCAGGGCGTGCGTGATGACCTGGCGGAGGTGAGGGGGGCAACCCATCACCTCCGCCAATGCAAGTCCCCTGCGGCCCAGCACCAGTGCTGACGCTGGGGCCCCTGTAAAGGTGAACGTGATCCGCGTCTTGGCATAGATCTATCTGCCGCTCGGCCAGCTTCGCCGAGATGTCCTCGGCGTCCCGGAGCAGATTCAGATGTAGGCAGACGTGCAACGTCGCCTCAATGCCTCCGGGACAGTATGGGGCGCCAGGAGCGCAAGCTCCTCTTTCAAGGTCTGACGGGCCTGGGCTTGCCAGCGCCAGGTGCGGCGCAGGTGACGGTTGAGATCATCACTGCGCAGCAGATGGAGAAGTGCGTTCGGACTGGCGAAAGCAGGGACCTCGCCAGTCCGAACGCGTTCGCGCAACAGAGCGGCAATGAAGTCCAGCGCGACCACCACGAAGCCCTAGCGCAACGCCAAGCTCAGGATCTTGAAAAAGATATCAAGATGGAACGCCGTTAGAGAGCTGTAACAAAAGTATGGGATAGAAAGAATTCTATTGATATATACTTTTTGATAGCTCCCAGGAGGCCCCCATGACCACTGCCAAGCTCTTCCTCACCGGCCGCTCCCAGGCTGTCCGCCTCCCCAAAGCCTTCCGCTTCGAAGGCCAGGAAGTCATCATCAAGCGGGTCTCCAATGGCGTCCTCCTTCTTCCCCAGGACCCGGAAGGTCAACTCGCCTTCTGGCAGGGCTGGTACACCGCCATTCCCGAGACCGACGTCCCGCTGACCCGCGAGGACCTTCCCCTCCAGGACCGTGACTGGACGTTGTAATGTCCGTCACCCACCTCCTCGACACGAACACCTGCATCTACATCATCAACCGTCGTCCCCCAGGCGTCGCTGAAAAGTTCGCGCAGTTTTCACCGGACGCCATCGGTCTGTCGAGCATCACCCTTGCCGAACTGCATTTTGGCGTAGCCAAGAGCGGCTCGACCAAGAACCTCAAGGCGCTGGAGGCTTTCCTTGAACCTCTGGAAGTGCTGCCCTTCAGTGCGGCCGCCAGCGTCCTGTATGGCCGCATCCGCACCGAGTTGGAGCGGCAGGGCCAGCCGATCGGCGCGATGGATCTCCTGATTGCTGCTCATGCCCTGACCCTGGGCGTCACCCTCGTGACCCACAACCGCAGGGAGTTTGACCGGGTGGCTGGCCTCCAGATCGACAACTGGTTCAGTCCGGAAGTTCGCTGAACGGGCGAGCAGCCTGAATACTCCTATTTCATCAGGAGTTTCTTTCTGCGCTAAGACAGGCTTTTCCAGACCCATACGCATGAATTGACAACCCCTGCATAGCGGGCTATATTTAAGGAATCAAGGCGGCCTCCGGGTCGCCTTCTTCTTTGTGGTCTAGCTGACCTGGGACACTCCAAAGATCTAATCTCAAGTTGGGAGCTTCCACGGGCCCGAACATCATTCCTCTGGCAACGGGTAGGAGGATTGACCAGGGTCTGTGCGACTGAACGACCCGCCAAGCAGGATCTAGGACCAGATGCACCTGCCGATGTGGCACTCGCTGTTGACCCTTAGCATTTCAGCATGCCCCTGAAGGTTCGGCCAGTTCCACCGATGGAAGCGTTGCCCGCTCTCTCGACGTTGTACGGAACCAGCCCAGAGGCATTCCGGCAGGTCACTGAGAGCCTGACCTCCCTCTGTATCGCGGACGATGACGGCGAACTCCTAGGCGTCCTCGGCTTACGGTTGCCGACCCACTGTGGCTCCGAAGTCATGGGGGGTGCCCTCCCAGGGGAGAATCGCCACTGTGTTGCCGTGGCGTTGCTTCAAAACGCCCTGAAACGAGAACCCCATCTCGTTGCCTACGGTGAAGAGGAGTTCTTCCCGGAGAACGCGTTGCAGGCCGCGGGTTTCAGCGTCATCAGTGCCCATACGAAGATGACCGGCCCGCTCCCCACTGGGCAGATTGAGCTTCCCGCTGGTTACCGCCTGGTGCCCCTGGACGAGGTGCAGGAGATTCACGACCGTCTGCTGGCTCAGGAGGCGTACCTGGATCAGCCTGGCCATACGGTGGCCACGCTGGACGCGGTGGTGCCGAACGCCTATGGGTCGGATGATCGCCTCGGTTTCCTGGCCTACGCTGCTGGGGGCCCACCGGTCGGGGTGGTGCGGGTCTGGTTGGAGGACGGCGAACTCTCGCTGGGGAACCCTGGCGTCCACCACGCACACCGGGGAACTGGGCTGCGGCAAAGTCTCTTGCTGGCGGCCTGTGCGGCGGCACGGCAGCGGGGGGCCACACGACTGGTGGTGCAGTCCTGGGGCGAGACCGAGGCAGACCGCCGAGCGGATCAGGAACTTGGCTTACAGCTCGAGACCTCAGTCCCCATCTACGGGACTCGTCGGTGACGTCACAGAGATGGGGGGCACGGAACACAGATGAACCCTGGGGTTGTGTTGCCCCGCCATTTTTCCGCTGAGTTCAGCCGCACAGTCCCTGGCTCGTCTCAGGAAGGAGGGAGCGCCATATCTCAAGTTGCACGCATCAGCTTGACAGTACTCCTACTTAGGCAGACTATGTAGACAGACAGAGCTCTGGCTGGGCCGCAACCGGGTGGGACGCCGCCGGGCCAACGCCCATATTTTTCTGTGGAGGTCCCATGAACCCCGACCTGCTGCGCGGCAACCTTGACCTCATTCTCCTCTCGCTTCTCGAAGAACGCCCGCTCTACGGCTTCGCCATCATTCAGGAGGCCAAACTCCGTACGGACGGCTACTTCGACTTCAAGGAGGGCAGTCTCTACCCGGCCCTGCACCGGCTGGAGCAAGACGGCCTGATCGCCGCGCACCTGGGCGAGATGGGCCGCAACGGCAAGCCACGCCGGTATTACGCCCTGACCGACCCGGGCAGGCAGGCGCTGGGGGCCAAGCGTAAAGAGTTCCGCAGCTTTACCGGCGCGGTGGGCCGCCTGACGGGTGGGGGGATGGGATGACCGGGCACCTGTGGGGCCTGCGAAGTCAGGCAGCGTTGCAACTGTACCTGCGCCGCGCGACCTGGGGCCTCCCGCTGGCCCGACGGCAGACAGTGTGGGACGAACTCGAAGAACACGTGCTGGAGCGCGCTGCCCATCTGGAAGTGCAGGGGACGCTACCCGCCGAAGCTCTGGACCGCGCGCTGAGAGAACTGGGGCCGCCCCTGCGGATCAGCGCCGGAATGAACGGGGTGTACAACATGCCGAAACTCGTGATGCTGGGCACGGCCGCCACGCTGGCCGTCAGTGGGGCGCTGTACGCCCTGGCCGGCGGGGCTGGAGGGAAGACGGTCACCTTGCTGGTGCTGGAAGATGGGCCGGCCAAGCCCTGTACTCAGGGGGCGGAAGCTCCTTTACCCCTGCCCGTGGTGTCCAAAGACAAATTCTCGACCTGTTACCAGGACGACAGCCGACGTCGGCGCGGGGCCTTCTTGAGTTTCGGGACGGTGCAGGCAGCCTGGCAGGCCATCGGAGGCGAGGCAAATATTCAGCCGGATGGGCGATTGAAACTCACCTTCCCTGAAGGTGGCTATACGGTCATGCCGCGCGAGTTCAATATTGGTGGGGAAGGCTATGTCATGGCCGCCCGACTGTTGGCAGAATTATCCAACACATGGGGCAAGGCGCAGCTGATCGTCAGCGGTTTTGACCGTCCTGTACTGCATCTGGGGGAGACAGTCATCCGACTGGGAGATGGCACGGTTTCGATAGGCGACGCGTTCTACAGCGAGGTGGCCGGGCAGGTCATTGGCGCCCTGGCTTACCGCCCAGACGTGCCCTACAGCGCCGAGATGCTCTACGCCTCGGCGACCGACGCCACCCAGACCGTTCATACGGGTCTGCCGGCAGGTGAGGTGGTCGTGGCCCTGCAACGGGAAGGAAAGGACCGCTTCCGGATCGCCTATGGCCCTGTCGGCGCGGACGGCGTGGTGCGGTTCAAGTTGGGGCGGGGGCAGGTGCGGTTCGTCGCTTCCGCTGCCGAGCTGGAGCCAGTCCAATCCGGCCAGTCGACCCCGACGCTCCTCGTACGGGTCAGCAACGTGCCCCTGAACAAACTGCAGGGAGGCGTCCTCTCACCTGCCCAGCTTCGGCTGCTTCGCTCTCGGTAGGGCGTGGAAGATTGCCTGACAAGCACTGCCTGCATTTCGGCCGGCGATGGGAAAGCAGAGGTCACAAGCCCACTCTTCCTTTTGTCCCCCCGCTGGCTCTAACGAACTACCCTGGGGTATACGCGGCTGAAATTCGAACTGACGGCCACAGCATGAGCTGACATGCGCACCCTTTTCGAGAAAGATCATCCCAGAAACATCGGTGGCAGAGCCTGCTACTGACGGTCACTCAGAGCTGTTCATGTACGCGCTGACTAACCCTCCTATAGCTGAGTTCAGTCGCACAGACCCTAGTAAGAACAATGGGTAGACCACTCAGATGAAAAGGCTGGGCCAAGCACGGATCCTCGCTCTGGCCCAGCTTGGGGTTGCGTGGTGTCTCAGCTTGCCTCGTAGGCTTGCCGGATCAAGGGGCGCAGGTCCTCCAGATCCGCCGATTGCGTGAGGGTGTCGGCGAAGTATCCCGGTCCCCACTCGACGATGAAGCCGCTGTCCACCGGCTGGCCCCGGCCCGTGGGGTTGTCCAGCGTCCCGAAGTCACGGCGCAGGGCCAAGAAGACGCTATCGCTATTGACGTACGCCCGCGCGATCTCGCGCTGGCCTGCCAGGTAGCGGTCAGACGTGCGGGTGCTCTGGACGCTCATTTCCTCGCCGAGGGCTGCAAAGAGGTCACGCATCTCCCGGGCCAGCTGCCGCACCTGGGGCTGGCGATAGGCCAGACCCTGCGCCATCTGCGCGTGGGCAGCCCGGATCAGGGGGAGGGCACGTGTGGCGTCGGCCGGCGAGGCGAGGCTCAGCGTCCAGCGGTCTCTGGCCCGGGCCTCCCAGCCGGCAAACATCTCGGCTGGCAGCAGATCGGGGTCGCGCGGCTGCACTTCAACCCGGATCATGCCGGAGCGTGGAACACCCGACACCAGCAGGGGACGGCCGTAGCCCACGTAATACTGCGTGGTGTACCGAGTGAGCTGAGGATCGAGGTCGAGCAGAGCCTGCTCGAACGCTCCAAGTGCAGTTATCGACTCTCCACTGAGCTGGGCCAGGGTATCCGCGACGGTGTGGGCCGGTGTGGGTGCAGGGGCCACTGCCGTCCGGGCCAGCTGGTAGTTCAGGGCCTGCTGCACCAGCTCAAAGAAGGCGTCAAGCGAGGTATCGGGCCTGACAACCACCTCCGCGTTGCCGTTGCCAGCCCGGCCGATGTGGGTAACGTCCCGGGCTAGGCCATGCGGGTCGTCCAGCGCCGGGAAGGGCAGGTTAAGCCAGCACTTGACCGTCCCCAGCGCCGGCTGCGGCACGATGTCGCAGAAGTTGGTGCCCCGGATCTTGTACGCGACGTACTGCGAGGTCGGCACCTCCTCAACATCGGGAAGGCCCAGGAGCAGTTCACGCAGTTCGTCGAAGCGGACGCGCAGAGAAGGGGCGAGGTTGTGCAGGTGGCGGTCGAGGGTCGGCAGATCCTGGCTGGCCGCCCGAACTGTCTGCGCCGCCAGCAGTTCCGGGCTGGGGGTCACCATCGGCCAGATCAGGAGCGCCCGCCCGACCAGCCGCTGGGCACGCTCCTGGATGCGCTGTTCGTTCCACTCGCTCAGCTCGGCCAATTCCTGGTTGAGCAGCAGGTGGCTGGACTTGAAGCCCTGGCCCTGTTGTCCACTGCCCATCAGGTCGCGTTTTTCCAGGAAGGGACGGTCGCTGTACTCGGCGTTGTAGCCGGTCAGGGTCAGGTTGCCCAGGGTATGCAGGTAGCGGCCCTGAACCTCCTGCCAGTGCTCGCCCAGCATCGCGCGCCACTCCGCACTCAGGTTCTTGTTCTGCGGCAGGATGTGCTCGATGGTGTAGTTACCGGGATTGACCGGTTCTTTGCTTCCAAAGTTCTCCAGCCGCCCCAGGGTGTAGCGGCTCAGATTGCGCCGGGTGTACAGGTCGCGCGCTGTCAGCTCACGGCTGAACTCGTCGTCAGTCGGGAAGCGCAGGTAGGAACGCTGCTGGTACAACTGATCCTGGAACGCCTGAAGGTAGGGGTGGCCGCGCAGCTGCCCCGGCAGGGCTGGGAAGAACTTGTTGAGGCCCTGGGTGCCGACACCACACACCCAGCGGCGGTACAGGTAGGTTTCCAGGACACTCAGCACACCCAGCAAGTCGGCCTGGGGCAGCTCACCCGTCTGCCAGGCGGTGTAGGCGTCGAGCACCAGCGGGTACCACACGTCCAGGTCCAGCGACCGCAGACTCAGCAACGCCTGTCTGACCTCGGGGTCTTTTTCGTGCGCCTCGGGGTTGAGGAGCGCCGCGTAGTAGCGGGCGGCCTGTGCCAATTCCCGCACCAACGGCTCCAGTCCGGGCGTGCCCTGTTCCTTCTCGACGTAGTGCTTGAACGCCCGGTACACCTCGTTCAGGCGGGCCGGCACGGGATTCTTGCTGTGCAGGCTGAGGTAGTCGCGGATGAAACGGTCGAAGGCGTCGGGTTCCGCGCCCTCGAACTGCCGCTCCATCGGGAACCAGAAGTCCGCGTACAGCTTCTCCTGCGCTGGCCCAGCGAACTTCATCAGCACGTAGTTGCGGATGCGGTCGGCCTCGGTGAGGTCCATCCCGGTGCTGTTCATGCTGTCGAAGATGAGCTGGGGATCGTCCTCGCCGGCTTTGAGGGCGATCCGAACGACCTGGAGGCGTTGCAGGCCGGCATACACCTCGGCGAGGTCCACCCCCGGCTTCTGAAGCTGGGCCGTGAAGAAGTTCAGCGTGTCCAGGACGCGGGGAGAAGGGTCGGCGGGCAACGGCGTATGCGCGTGCTCCAGGCTCTCGAGCAGACGACTCAGGGTGTCGCGGTCGCGCTGGGTCAGCACCAGTTTGTGATGGAGCAGGCCACTCACATCCGGGTTGACCAGGAGATTCTTGCGGAGATTCTCGGCGGTCACGCTGACGGTAGACCCGTCCTTTTCCACCTTGAAGCCGCCCGTCTCGTGGAGGCGGCGCACCAGCGCGACGAGGAACAGGACGGTGGTGGTCAGGCGCTGTTGGCCGTCGATCAGCAGCGCCTGCGTGACGTCGGCCATGTCGTCGTCGCTGGTCGTCACGTAGACCACCGAGCCGGTGAAGTGCGGGCGGCCTTCACGACCGGCCTCCAGCACGTCGGTCCATAACCGCTCGACCTGTTCCTGGCCCCAGGAGTAGGTGCGCTGATAGATCGGCACGCGGTATTGCCGTCCCCCCTGGAGGACCTTGAACAGCTGCACTGCTTCTGCCTTCATGCCTCTGCCTCTTCTGCAGGTGCTTCCCCAGCTTCCATCTCCTCCACAGTCGGCGCCCACATCTCCAACGCGTCCCCAACCGTTTGAGGTGAGCCGCTGAACGCAAGATGTTTCTTGCGACGTAGATGGATTTTTGAGGACGCCAGAAAAGCGGGAGAGGTCATTTCACAGAGAATAGGCAGAAGAGCGGCGACAGGCACGCTCATTTTCGTACGGGTGAGTTCTCGCCGATGGGCGGGAAGCAGCAGAGCACCCTGCGCCGTACCGGAACGGCTGTCAGTCCTGCACTTCCAGGACCTCAACCAGAGTCAGCCGCTCAGACATCCGCCAGCCTATGGAACACCTCGTCATACTCCTCGAGGCTCTGGTCACGCGCCGCGGCGAACTGGGCCTGGCGCTGCGGCGTCCCGGAACGCTGGGCATCCTGGGCCGGGGTAATGACGGTGGCCTTGCCCGGGACCGGTACCTCAACCTCACTGCCGATGCCCGTCAGCTCCTTCATCTCCCGGGTGATGATCAGGGCCTCGCTGTTCCCGAATCGGGAAGGGGTCTTACGCATGAGGGAGCATAACGCCGTTCATACAGATCAAAAGCCGTTTCCAAGCTCACTCCGAGTTGAGTTAGGAAGACCACTGAACCGGCTCCCAGGGTGTATAGCTCCTTTCTCAGGCCCTCTTTTTCGGCTGCACGACGTCTTTTTCTGGCCCCATGCGCATGGATTGACAAGGCCTGCATAGGGGGCTATATTTAAGAAATCAAGGCGGCCTTTGGGTCGCCTTCTTCTTTGCAACCTTCAGAGGATCTTGCCGCTGGTCAAGTTGGACCGCTCCGAGCCCTGTTCTCCTCTAAACTGAGGGCCTTCGGGAGGACCCCATGGAGTTCAAGCCCAAGGCGAAAACCACTGCACGTCCTATCCCCATCCCGCGCCACGCCGAGTCGCCGACTGTTGAGCCTCTGCTCCCGGCCGGCGCACTCCTGGCGCAGGGCCTGCAGCGATTGATCAGCACGCCAGTCCAGAGCCAACGTCAGGCCGCACGCCCGGTCCTCCAGGCCGCAGGCCTCCGCCGCCAGGAGGAGCAGCGCACCTTGCTCCAGCGTCAGGTGCTGGAGCAGCAGGCCAGAACTGTCCACCTGCCCACGGATACGACCCGACAGGTCCTCCTGCGCCAGTCGGCCCCGCCTCCGCCCGTTCCTCGGCAGCCTCAATCCCCTGCGGACTGGGTCGCGGTCATGCATGCTCAGGCAGAGCAGATCGAAGGCCGCGTGACGAGCAGCCGCGAGGCTGCTCAGTTCAGTGCCCTCCAACGGCAGGTCGCCCAGACGCTGGTCCAGGGCTTCCGCGCCGACCGGCGGCCGGCTCAGGAACGTCACGACAGCTGCGCCGCGCACCTGGTCGCCCTGCAGCGCCATCCCAGCAGTGCCCCGGTAGCCGGAGTCGTCCTGGGCCTGATTCCGCAGGGGGAACGCCTCGCCCTGCAACGGGCCGTCGACCTGACCCGGCAAAGAGAGCAGGCGCAGGCTGTCCAGGACCAACAGGCGCTCGAAGCCCTGGCCATTCAGCGTCAACTGGCGGAGCTGGATGCCGAGGCGACCCAGCCTGTCCTACAACGCATTCA
Source organism: Deinococcus gobiensis I-0 (assembly GCF_000252445.1). Taxonomy (GTDB): domain Bacteria; phylum Deinococcota; class Deinococci; order Deinococcales; family Deinococcaceae; genus Deinococcus; species Deinococcus gobiensis. Next base: position 70,613 of record NC_017792.1, read on the forward strand.
GGCCCGGCGTGGAGGTGGGAATCCCCTCCCGGCTGCGGTGCAGCGGCACCTTGAGCAAGGGCTGAACCATGACCTGAGTCAGGTGCGGATCCACGACGACGCGGAAGCCGACAAGCTCGCCAAGGGCGTCAACGCGGTCGCCTTCACGACGGGCACCGACATCTTCTTCCGGCGGGGCCAGTTCAACCCGAATACCCGGACCGGTCTGGAACTGCTGGCCCACGAGGTCACCCACACCGTGCAACAGAGCCGGGGGCAGGTGGGGACCGGCATCGATCCGGATGCGGGTCTGGAAGGTGAGGCCCGGAGGATGGGTGTGAAGCTCGCGCAGTTCATGCCCAGTCCCAAGACCCTGCTGCCGCCCATTCCGCACCAGCAGGGCCCGCACGCTCCCGGCGTCTACAGCCCCGCCGCGGCCCTCACCCGCGCGCGGAGCGGGGCGGTCACGACCACCCTCCACCGGCCCTTCCAGGCGCTCGGCCTGCAGCGCCAGAGCACGACTATTCAACGGAGCTTCATCGGCGACCAGCTCGGCAGCCTCGCCGGACAGATCCCTGGGTACCGTGAGCTCTGCCTCGCGTTCGGCAAGGACCTCGTGACCGGCAAGACCCTCAAGCAGGACCCCAACACCGTTCTTGACGCCCTGGCAGGCTTTGTGCCCGGCCCGTTCAAGGACATGCTGCGGGCCGTGCGCCAGCAGAACCTCATCCCGAAAGCCTGGGCGTGGTTCCAGGGTGAACTGGGCAAACTCCAGCTCGGCGGGACCCTGACAGAGGTCAAGACTGCCATCACGAAGTTCCCGCCTGACCTGGGGACCGCGAAAGCGGCCCTGACCCGCCGCGCCGACGGCCTCAAACGCCTGATCAGCGGGGCAGGCCGGCACCTCGCGGGAATTGCCCTGACGGCCATCGAGGCGGGCCTGGGGCCGGTCGGGAAGAAGGTCATGGGGCTGCTTGGCGACGTCGTGATGCAGGTGCTCCGCGATCCCGCCAAGTTTGCGGGAAACCTGCTGCGCGCCCTCACCCAGGGGTTCACGCAGTTCCGCACCAACGCGGGCCGCTGGCTCAAGGACGGGTTGGGTACCTGGCTGACCGGCACGTCCGGCATCCAGTTCCCCGCCACCCTTGATCTGAAAGGCGTGTTCCTGACCGCCCTGAGCGTGATGGGCCTCACCTACCAGGCCCTGCGGGGGCGGCTCGTGAAGGAACTCGGGCAGGGCGGTGAGCAGAAGGTCGCCCTCGCCGAGAAGGGGGGGGGTGCCCTCGCCAGCCTCACCAAGGGCCTGCATCAGGCCCCTGAGGTCAAGGGGCAGCAGAGCGCCGTCGGCCAGGGCGTCGTGGACAACCTGAAAAAGGAGGTCACCACCTCGCTGGTCACTGCTGGGGCCGCCAAGGTCGCGTCGCTGCTCGTACCCGGTGGCGCGT
>NC_017793.1 GCF_000252445.1 Deinococcus gobiensis I-0
CGGGGCCGAGGAAGCGGGGCAAACTGCCGGCCAGAACCACGCTGCCCACCGCCTGGGTGGGGGCGTCCGGCGAACTCGCGAGGGCCAGGAACGGGACGGCAATCGAAACGGTCGCGTCCCCCAGGGCGGTCATCGTGAGTCCGCCAAGATAGGTCCAGAAGGGGAGAGGAAGGCGGGCAGAGGGAGAGGCTGAGGTCATGCCCCAGCGTTCAGGTTAGGCTACCTAAAATGCCCCACACCATTTTGGGTTCATACACGGGTGAGTGGTTTGAGGTCACGACGCCGGAACAGGCCGCCCTGCTGAGTGATCCGCGGGCGGTGCGGCATTTCGAGCCTTTCCTGGGCCGGACGTTGGGGACCGCGCAGGCGGCGCGGGAGGCTGGGGTCAGCACGGAGCGGATGATGTACCGGGTCCGGCAGTTTCAGCGCCTGGGGCTGCTGACCCAGGTGGGTGAGCAGCGTCGGTCGGGCCGGCCGGTACGGCTCTACCGGGCCCCTGGCGCGCTGCGGATTCCGTTCCACCTCACGCCCTTTGAAGACCTGCAACGGCAACTGGCCGTGCAGGTTCGGAATCTCGAGACCTTGCGGATTCGGGCCTCTGCGCGGTTGCTGGAGCGTGCGGAGGGTCAGGGACGGCTGCTCTACCGCAGTGAGGCGACGGGGGCCGTCAACGCCGAGGCGGAGTTGCCCGACCCGACCTTGCGGGCGCGGCAGGTCGGGGGCGAGTTCACGGGGACCTTGTGGCTGACGGCGGTGCAGGCCAGGGCGGTGCAGGCGCAGGTCGATGCCTTGATGGCACTCCTTGATCCGGCGCAGCAGCCACAGGAGGGAACGCGCCCGTACCTGCTGGCAAGCCTCCTGCTTCCCCTGGATCCTGAACAGGATGCGCCCTGGCTCAGCGCGCCGGGATAGGCCAAGGACGCTGCGCAGGGCTTGGGATGACAGCCTTCTGCTAACGGCCAATCTGTTCCAAGGCGGCAAGATCCTCGTCTGAGAGTTCCAATGCGGCGCCCGCGACGTTCTCTTGCAGGTGCGCCGCCTTCGGCGTCCCAGGAATCAGGAGGATGTTCGGTGAACGCTGCAGCAGCCACGCCAGCGCCACCGACATCAGCATTGCCTGCCGCTGGGTGGCGACCGCCGAAAGGGCAGCCGACTGAGAGGGGCAACCTCTGTTCTGGAGAGCCGCGGGCCATGCGCTATTCGGAGCCGGCGCGCCTGCTGACGGGGGTGAGCCAGAAGATGTTGACCCAGACCCTCCACGCGTTGGAGCGTGACGGTCTGGTGACCCGAACGGTGGTGCCGACGGTGCCGATCACGGTGTCGTATGAACTGACCGAGCTTGGGCTGTCGCTCCATCAGATGATGCGGGGCTTGAAGACCTGGGCCGAATCCTCGTTGCTTCACGCAAAATTTGTGGAAGCCCCTGAATCTTGGGATGGCGCTCCTCAAGAGAAACTCCCTGGCCTACGCCAGGGGTGTGGGTGAACTTGTGAATGCACGGTAGCCGCTCAGTACGGACGCATGACCTCGAAAGGAATCCTCCCGTCGAACTGCCGTCCGAGCAGGTCCGTGGCCGCTTGGTGCTCCTCGTCTGGTCGGGGAAGCCATGCTGTGGTGCACCCTCCCGCAGGGGGGTACGGACCTGTTCGCGCTGGGGGACAGGGAGTCGGGAGGGGCGTCCAGTCATCACCGTCGCCTGGAGACTGCCGATGCGCTTCAGGCGTTTCCTCCATCTACTGACGGTGTTCACTGAATCCCGAAGTGTTGGGCCATCTCCTGCAGTGAATGCCGTCCTCCCTGAAGCCAGGGGCCCTGGGGCCAGCTGGAAGAAAGCCAGCTGGGCACGGGAGTACCTGGATGCCATTCGGTCACGTTCCCAATCTATGCCTCCCCGCGCGCGGGCATAAACCGTCACTGTTCCCGCTTCCTGGGTGTCCAGCGTGACCTGTACGTCCATCGTACCTGTCACGGCGGCTTCCGAAATAGGCGTAAGGATGGCCACAGAGGGCGGTGTACCACCGCTTCCACATGAATTGAGAATGAGACCCAGGCCGAGACCGGCCGTCAGTAAGCGCAGCATATGAGTCTCCTCTCAAATGCAACCGGGTCTGTCAAGCAGATATGACCAGGACCTATCTCTAAAAAGCCTCCCACAGCGGATATTTCATCGACACATTTCTGCTCTTGATTACCCGAGAGATGTGATATGGGTGAAGTCCATGAGATTTTATCGAAGGCCCCCAGATGTCCGCTGGTCAGGAGAGTCCCGTTCCCGTAAGATCGGCCTCTTCCTGACCGTCTTCTACCTTGCGACCACCCACCTCCCTGGAGCGCTGGTCGTGGCGGCGCCACAGATTTTCACTCGTCCTGGTGCGGGTGTCAGCAACATTCCGACCCAGCTCACGGCCTTCGCCAGTCCACAGTTTGGGGAGATCGCCGATGCAGTCAACGTAGCCACAGGCAACGTTTACGTTGACTTGGGCTCTGTTAATCGCAACAACCAAGTAACTTCAGGTGATGATAAAGTTGCTAATTCGGGCAGCTTTCGCGTTGGTGGTCTACTTAGATTGAATGGTTTTAACACTTATAACCCAGCTCAACCCCGTGAATGGAGCCTCGCATTGGGAGACGGTAGTCAAGAAATCTATGAGAGGGTATCGCAAAACGGTACGCCTGCTTACTGCGTAGATGATGCCACAGATTTGGCCTATTTTGTTAAAAAACATACAGGCACAAATACTACAGAAATACATGTTATTAACGGGTCTGCATCTTACAACAATCATTTACAGCAAACTGGAACTGTAATGGGAGTTGAGCCCAACGAGCAATATTTTATGGCTGATTGGGACAACGATAGTAGGCCTGATATGATAAAAATCAAGCCTAATGTGGCTGGTAAAACTGAAGTTCACATCGCTTCTGGAAATAGTAATTATCAGCAATACATATATAATATAGCCACTACGCTATCAGGAGTGGATGACACTTTCGAGTTTAATATTGCTGACTGGAATAGAGACGGAAGGTTAGATCTTATTGCAGTCAAAAAGAGAAATACAGGCACAAATAGGGTTGAAATTCACGTTTTAGATGGTGCAAAGAATTTTCAGGCGTATCTCCTGCAAACTGGGACGATTATGCCGACTCAGCCCAATTCTTCGACCATCCGTTTTGCCGATTGGGACGGAGATGGTCTCTTAGACTTGTTTGGTATATATAAACAAAATACAGGGACTGGGCGTATGGAAGTACATATTGCTACAAGCTCTGATAACTTCCAGAAATTCTCCTTTGAAGAGGGTGTTGCGCGTGCCTATGCCGGTGATAACTCCGATATATATGTTTTTGACTGGAATAAAGATGGAAAACCTGATGTAGTTGATGTATTGAAAAATGCGACTGGTACCCAGAAGATAGAGGTTCATGTTCTTAATGGAGCAAAGAGTTTCCAAGAACATCTTCTACAAACCGGTACCGCAGCAATAATGCTGCCGAATGACGCAGTGTCATTTAATCCTGTTAACTACCCAGTCCAGTGCAATTCTACAGGAGCCGATCTTAATCAGGCTCCTACGTGGATTTCAGACCGGTATAGTTCCATCAAGTCTAAGGTCAGCTTTTACCGCACTAAACCACAAGCAGGATTGCAGACCGATGAGAAATGGCTGGTGACCTATCAGCTTAACAACGGAAGAACAATAGCACATCATTACGATAGGTCTGGCAACAGAACAACCTTCTACAACGATGGAGAATATGCAGATCATTCTCAAAATCTTTACCAACAATATCGTACAGCTAAATACCAAGGTGATTCAGATGGCATCGGAGACGCAGCTCCAAAAACAAGTTTTTCCTATACCGCATTAAATAATGGACACTTGAGCAAAGTAAAGGATGAGTGGGGAAGGGTCACTACATATCAATGGAACGAACAACTTAACAAACTCGACTCTGTGAGTATGTTATTACAAGATGAATCGAATCCCAACTCTTGGAAAAGACGGATAGAATACGCGTACGAGCAAAGAAATGGACAATACTACGTTAATTATCTTGTTCACCGAACTTTTGACGGACAAAACAAACAGATTGGACGTTGGTTTTCTGTAAGTTACGTAGAGTCAAATGGACAAACAGTGGTCAGTAAAATAGGACGTCCAAGGGCTCAAGATCAGAATGATTCTTCTCAAGGTGCCTTTGTTTTTACTGACTATATATATGACACTCAAAACCGCATTGTTAAAGTCGTTACTCCAGGCGAAAAGGACATGGTATATACATATACTACCGATTCGGATTTTGGGGGTCAGAAAGTAAAGCTGGAACAGGGGGATAAGAGAACGGTTTTTAAATATAGCCCTGAGGGATGGTTGAGGAGAGTAGAGGAAAGAGACTACAATCCTTATGCCGAGATGACCTACGATAAAACTATAACTACTAACTATGCTTATGATTCTGCTGGAAGGATTATTGTATTGGGTATTCCTTCAGGTGGAGAGTATCATTATACTTATGACTCAAGAGGGAATCCATCAAGAGAAACTGTTTATCTTTCTAATCATGCGTGGACATCCGAAAAACCCTCAGATTATGTTAGAACGACTGAATACTTATATAATAAAGATAATCTTCTAGAAAATACTATTCAAGAGGCACGATCTGGAACTTCGCAGCATCCTTGGAATGCAGACTTCAAAGCCGACTATAGCTATGATGAGGTCACTAAGCCTCAAGCACGTGGCTATTTTGCTCATCAGAATGGCGATCAGTTGTTTCAAGTTTTAAAAGAGTGGCATGACAATCTTCACGTTGGCAAAATTTGGTTCAAGGCAGGACACTATTTTTACGATGAACATGGTCGACTAAGTAGTGAAAATCAACTTGCCCATGGAAGTGACACGTTAACAACTACATATCAATATCATGGAAGTGATGGAATGGCTCGTCAGATATTTCCTGATAATTCAGGAGATATAGATTGGAGTTCCGAAATAGGAGTAAGACAATACTCTGATCAAGTCTATATTTCCAACACCAGAAAATCTACAGATGAATTAAAAGATGGTCGTCAGACTTTGTATTTCTACGATTACTTCAACAATGTACAATGGCTATATCAGCAAAAGGCCTATACATCTAAATGGAATTTGAGAGAACCATCTCAGAGTGATAGAGAAGTTTTCAAGTCCTATGATGGCTTTGGTCAATTAAGCTGGGAATATGTATTATCACACAGCAATGAATCAGACTATAAGGGTGAAGGGAAAAAGTTCTGGAAATACTTTACTTCAGGGGAAGTCAAGTATAAGTTTGAAGGAAGTCATAAAAATCTAGAGACTTTCGAATATAATAATAATGGCCTATTGGCTAAGTCTATTAAGGGATCTGGAGATAAAGGTTCTATTACTCAGGCTCGTGTAACTAATACATATGAGTATGATACTTATGGTCGTGTAAGTACACAGAAGATGAATGATTACTCGACCAATTATTTTTATGATACATCAGATAATCAAGCAGAAATTGATCTGCCGGATGGCACGATTAAGAAGAGGAGTTTTCATCCAACAGGTAATCTCTATTACGAAAAAACAACTAGGGAAGGAGAGGAAACTCAACATGTATATCATGATCAGGACACTCTCGGACGTGAATTTAGAAAGCTTGTCAACGGCGGCTTAACTATTGATACTATTTTTGATCCTTTCGATAATCCCATTGCTATTTTGGATGATCGTCTTAAAAACATAAATCCTCAACTCAAGGACAGAGTTACATATCTAAAATATGATGAGATAGGTCGACTTCGTAAAAGACTCAGTCCTAGTCTTGTCTCTAGTGGCGACCCTTACAGTGATCTAAGACGTCCATATGTTGAGTATGAATACAATTGGAGGAATCTATTAACTTCAACTAAAACTCTTTTAGACGGCAAGGTAGATCCAAACAACATTAAGCTTCCCGAAAACTCTTCCTATAAATCAGAGAGTATAAACTATGACGTTTTTGATAATCCAATAGAATTAATCGATAGTGCTAAGTATAAAACAACAACCGTATTTGATAACTCTAATCAGCCTATATCTATTACAAAAGATGTATGGAATACGGAAGAAGAAGATTATAATACAGTGAAAAATGGATTTGATAAAATTACTTCACTCATGGCCTACAACGCCAGTGGTAAGGTTACTCAATTAATTGATAACGCAAACAATAGTTCATATACTGATTATAACGAAGCAGGTCTCCCTATATTGCAATCTGATGCACGCGGGATAGTTACCAAAGCTTTTACTTACACCCCAGATTATCTGGTTGAAGCTGTTTGGGAACCAGATAATGATCCTGACACCACTGCGAAATATGGTGGAGTTTCTTATCTTAATTTAAGATCTACCCATAAAGTCACTGAATTCAATTCATATAGCAATAATCCCAATCCAACAAGCAGATGGGTAGCTAACATGAATACGGAGGCAGGTCTAAATAGTGGCGCTCTAACTTCATATACATATGACTACGCTGGAAGGGTTCTTGATACAACCCTTCCGGAAGATGCTGATGGAAAATCTGCCGTAATTCAACAGAGATATAACTCATCTGGTAAAACTATTCTTACGAAAGATGCTAATGGCTTCATTACAAAATTCAAATATGATTTTGCAAATAATCTGACCGAAAAGCATGATGAAGCAAGACAATACAATCAAATAGACATATCTTCAGGACTTGCTTCAGGATTAAAATCTAAATACTACTATAACAACAATAATAATCTAATAAAAAAGATGAGCGTGGTCTGATTACAGAATATAAATATAACTCTCAAGGTAAAGTTATCGCTGAATCTCTCCCAATTTCCAACGATAATTTGTCAAAATCTTGGAAGTTTACTACATATCGATTAGATGATCTAATTAATGCACAAACTAATTATTCCTACTCTGGTAACTTACTGAACAATCCCAGTATAATGTCTATAGAAAACGATTCTATCACGGTAAATAGCGGCAATCTTACAATATTTGAATACAGCAAACGTGGTGATTTATTTTCAAAGTGGTCACTTACTTCAAACCGTATGGCAGAATCGAAAATGTGGCAATATACCAATGGACTCGGACAAAGATACAAACGTGTTCATGAAGGCAATATGCAGATTTATGCCGAACAGAAATCTAATGAGGTTATTCCACTTGGTCATGCCGAAAGCATAACTTACTGGATATATACTAAAAACGGAAATATTCAAGAGAAGTGGGATACTCCTAAAGCCCCTGGCTCAAGGTCACCAGTATCTTCTACAGATCAGCAAAATTACTTCAGATACATGTACACCGCAAGCGGAAAGGAAGAAACCCAGAAGCGTAAGATAGAGATTAAAGCCAAGGGACAGGTTGATAATAATGTTCTATCAACCAAATACAGTGGTTCCAATGGCGTGTATCTTGGTGGGAGTAATTCAATTACTCAAACAGAGTACAATGAAAGAGATCAAATAGCCAAATCTACGACCACAGATAAGGTAGTCACATTATCTAGTGAGTCTCCAATGAGACAGGATACAATAGGCGGACAGGTCGTACGTCATCAAAGATACTCTTACTATTTAGATGGTCGCTTGGATACTGGCTGGACAGGAAATGGCACGAATGATGAAGGTTATAAAACTGTTACTTATGATAAACGAGGTAGAGAAGTAAGTATCATTGATTCCAATGGAACCCTGAAGACACCCCAATCAGCTAAAATTACAACTAGCTACAAAGATGATGGTACACGTAATGAATCTGTCATTTTTAATGGTAGAACTGTTTCTAGATCTGAAAAAATAAGTGTAGGGGGATTACTACATAGACTATATATTTCAGACTCAACCCCAGGTGAAAATATAGAAGCGCAAGCAGCTGCAGCAAGAGCAGAAAATAAAATTTTTGGTACAGATACTGTATATAAATACGGTAAAAATAACATACAAGATGCAGTAGACAGTATCATTTATCCAGGTGAAGGAGAGGAGAAATATCGGGAGGTTAAGGCAAACTATAACCAATATGGGCTAGAGGTATATAGAACAAGTATAGAAAAAGTAAGGAGACAGGACGGCTTAAAGGAAGTATGCTATTATGATAGAGATTATAATTATTTTTGTGAAAACAAAGCTAACTATGTTACTGAAGACGTGGTTAAGACAGATGAGTCAAAAGAATATACTGACGATGGATATTTAAAGAAGGTTACGTCACCCGTTGGTACTACAAACTATATACTAGATTCTAGAGGTAATCGTCTATCGGCATCTAATGGCTATAGTAAAAAGTATAACGCTGACGATCAAATGGCTCAATATGTTCTGAAAGGTAATAGCTTTCTATCCGCCTTCGAGTATCGCGGAAAGGGGGCACGCTATAACGATTTCAGATATGACCCTTTTGGTCAGCAAGCTGTAAACAGCACTGCCGAAATTGACGAAATGGATGGTTTCGAAAATAATAAATGGCTTCAGGAACATGCTGTCTTCCGAGACTGGATCAACATTCATACGGTTCAAGGCATTACGCAACTAGCCATCCGTAGGGCAGGAAATTTTTTATGGGATTGTTGGCCACAATCTAATTATGTCCAATGCGGTATAGGAAGCGATACATACAGACAGAATTCATATCAATATAAGGATGCCACTTATACTACAGCAGATGGAATAGATGATAATACGAGTTGGAATCCGGCCACACCCTTCGCTATCACCTCTACAGTAAAGCCTTTAGAAGCTCCTGTAACGAGTCTGAGCGACACACTGAAACTCAATCCTTTGGACATCACTACTTCAAATCTTCCTAAACTAGTCAATCCTAATCAAATTGACTCTAATACAAATGTTAATCCTCAAGATAAATCAATAGTCAACAATAATGCTATTGCACCTGTTAAAGATTTTAAAGTCGAAGTATCTATTTCTAAGTTAGATGATTCAGAAAAAGAAAGTGCAAATAATAATGCAAAAAAATCATTATTTGCAACTGAAACTCCTGCAAATTTTGATGATGGTCAGTATTTTGAGCACCCTATCTATGCTCAAAATCTGCAGACTTTGGGAACTCCTGGCGAATGGTGCAACGCTCAAGCTTGGTGCAAAGCAATCAGATCTAACCTGGAAGCCTGGAGTGCCGAGAACGAGCGCCAACAGAAAGCTGAGGAACAACGTATCAATGATCAAGCGGACAGCTTGGTCAAAGATCTACACGCACGAGCATACCGAGAATGGCAACGAGATGGTGCAGCCGCAATTGAAAATATTTCAATTAAACTCACTCAAGATTTAAACAAAGGTGTTATCAGCCCAGCTGTTCGATTACTGTATCTGAGAACATTGGCAGATGGAATCAATGAGGGTAAAATCAGCGAAGATGATGTGAAGAAATTATCTCACAGTGTAAATCTAATTAGAAAATCTAAAAATTTTGCTGATTCTGCAAATGAGCAATTCATATTCTACTTCAAGCCCATGCTAGATATGTATGGCAAAGAGGCTATTGCTGTTGCAGTTGATTTGTTACCAATTATAGGAAATATCAAGGGAGTTCTTGATTCTATATTGGGGAAAGACGCCATTACTGGCGAGAAACTTGGTCTTGGTGGTAGATTCCTGGCTGCTGCAGGGGCAGTCTTCCCGTATATGAAGGGTGCGAGTAGAGCCGTGGATGCTTCCAAAATACTGAATCGCTTCAAGAGCTTTATGGAAGTGGCATCAGAGGAAGGACGCGCAGTACTAAATCGTGTCAGAGGAGGTAAAGGCGGCTGGTGCGCCAACTCCTTCTCTGCCCTCACGCCAGTCCGTACACTGTCAGGCCTGGTGGCCATCTCGGCCCTTTCCATCGGAACGCCAGTTCTGGCGTACAACGAGCAGACCGGTCAAAATGGGTACTACCCGATTACGGACATCATTACCCATGGCACCAAAGACCAGGGCGTTACCTACCTGACGGTCAAGGATCCGGAGCAGGCGGACAAAGCGGAGCTGATCACCACCACCCCCGAGCACCCCTTCTACCTCACTGCCCCCGTCGACACCCAGCCCCGGCCCAAGCCCCAGGGTCACGACGACCTCAGCACCCGGTGGGTCGGTGCTGGCCACCTCAAGATCGGCGATAAAATCAAGCAGGCCAATGGCACGACCGGTACGGTCACCAACGTCGTTACGGTCCAGCAGACCCAGCAGATGTTCAACCTCACCGTGGATGAGGCGCACACCTTCTATGTGGGTCAAGACGGCTGGTTGGTGCACAATACTTCAAACCTAGAGTGTAAAGTTTTCTCTGCTGGAGTTGAGTATGCCGCAACACAGGCGGAGCGAAATGCAGCGGCCTATGCTGGAAAAATATTTAATCAGGCTGGTCTAAGGGGTGTGGAGAAAAACATAACTATTGCAGTTGCTATTATCGAAGGAAAAGTTGTGATGTCAGTGAATGGTAGGGCTACCAAAAGTGCTCAGGATAAGCTCACAGAGGTGGGGAAGCAGTTGGGTATTGACATTATAGTCCCTCCTGCCAGAGGAACTCATGCAGAGCAGGCAATCTATGATGTGTACGGTTCAAAAGTTTCCCGCATTGGTATAAGTAACCCCAATGGACCTTGTCAATCATGTAAAGACGGTGCTGTAGTCAATGGTGCTGATATAGTTTGGTTTCCAGGACACAGGTGGTAATTATGGATGATAAAATCCTGTCAACCGAAGAGCTCATATCTATATATCTTAGTGAGAATTATGGATACCACTCATATATTTCCACAAAATCCCAATATTTAAGTAATTTTGACAGAGAAAGACTAATTGAATTTATTTTGAAGGATTCTGTAAATAAGGATGATGAAACTAGAGCAGATCTATTAGATTTAATTGGATTTATTGACAAGAAATCAGGAGTACATCAATGTATTGTGGCACTACAAAATGATAGAAGTGAGCTTGTCAAAAGAAGGGCTTGCTGGATACTACAAAATATCGGTAATGATTCAGCTGTTGATGCACTACATAACGCCATTTTACATGATAAATCGCCAGGAGTTAGAATAGACGCTATCGATACCCTTTCGGATTTAAAATCAGTTGAGTCGCTGTGGGTTATTGAGACAGCTTTCAAGAATGACAGCGGCTATACTGAAGATACTACTGTGAAAGAGGTCGCAGAAATAGCAATAAATTACTTAAATGGCTTGAAAAGTTCTTAATGGAATAAGGTAGAGTCACTATAGTCAAGCTCTACCTTATTCCATTATAGATATTGGTATTTGAAAGCTTAGGGAGTAATATTACAGGCAAATTTACGATTTCATAATTTAGTTAATTATTTAAATACGCCGTTCAGGTCTGAGTAAGTCTGTGCGCAAGGACAACTAGGACGACGCGCAGACGGAGCGAGCGCAATGTCTTGGTCTGCACAGAGCGAATCTGAGCCTCCACCCATACAGCAAACACTATTTCAATGCGTTTTCGTAGTCGAGGGTGGCAGCTTGGCCGCCACCCCGTGTTGTATCGGGTAATGCTCTTCGGCGGGAACACGTCGCCCAGACAGCAATACCCCTTATCACCGATGATGCGTGGCCCGCCGAAGTCGGGCCACCGCCGGTTGAGCTCATATTCATAGCGCTAAGTTCTTGTGTGCCGACTAGACGATCTAACCAGCAATCCACCTGGAACACATAGAAACGGCAGAGCAGTACGGGACGGTGCATGTGTGCACTTGGACAGGACCAGTCAGAACACCTGACCAAGATCACATCACTTCAAGCCGACTTATAGCGGCACGATATTGCTGTTGGAGGTCGCGAAGTTGCCTAGGGAAACATGTCAACCGCAAGCGTTCTGGCTCTGGTGGTGGGGACCAGGCCCGCCGGATCTGGTGATGCTGTGGCGCGCTTAAACGCATCGGTTCGATCTGAAATATACGTTCCGCTTCTGCAAATAGACGCTGAGGTGGGAAACACTACGTCTGCGTTATCCGGAGCAGGCGGACCGTTGGACACTGTTGGTGCTGTTGGCCTTCAGCTGTCCCTGGTTCAGCCAATCGTGACCTATGCCCGTCTTCCGTGGCAGCGACCACAGGAAGGTGATCGCTTGACGCCAGATCGAGTCAGGCAAGGTTTTGTCCAACTACTGGTACTCCTGGGAAGTCCAGCATACGCGCCAAAACCGTCAGGCCGTTTATCAGGACAACTCAAAGGGAGATGTTCGGGCCGGGCGCCTTTGAAAAAGAGCGCCTGATGGCCTTTGATCCTACGACAGGCGACCGCGACAAGCGCGGTCGGCTTGAATCACAAGCTAAGCGATATTCCTCACCCGCATGGCCTCCTGCTCCCGTTCACTGCCTGGGAGCGCCCCGAATCGCTGCTCGACAGCGTAGGCCAGGGCCGAGAGCAGTGCCGCAGGGTAGGCGTCGACAATCCGGGAGGCTGCATCAAACTCATCAAAGATCACAGCCCGCAGGTCCTCCGGAGCGGATTCGCACAATCCCGCCACCTGCTCCGCTGCAGCGTGGGCCCGGGCGAGGTCACGTAAGACCTGCGTGGCCAGACGGGGATCCGGGCGAGGGGAAGCCTCTACATCCGCGCAGGAAGAGATAGCCCGAATATCTGCGTCGCTCATGCATCCCACCGCAGGTCCCCCTGCAACCATCGGCAGATGCCCAGGGCACTCAGCACCAGGGCCGCCACCATCAGGGGCACGTGCACCATCCCCACCTGGTCCCCGCCCGTCGCGAGCAAGCCCAGGGTGACACCAGACCAAGAGAGCACCGTCCCCCGGCTGTTCGTAGGACGCTCCATAGCGACAGGCGCGGTCTCGCCTCCCCACACGACATCCCCAACTACTGGGCGCATCACAGCGGCGGTCATGCCTGAACCCCAGTAACGCGGGGGGCCTGGTCAGCAGTCGCGAACGCCGCCACCTGACGGGCGTACTCCTCCGCGAACGTGCGTAGCTCCAACAGGTAGGCCTCCACCCGCACCGCGTCATAGCTCCCGACGCTCTGGAGCATCCTCGTCAGGAGGTTGTGGGCATGTTCACGGGTCGTAGCCGTGATATCGGCGCCGTTCCCGTCAAGGACCGTGTTGCCCTGCGCCGAGGCGAAGGCGTGGGAATAGGCCAGGGCTTCCACCACAGCGCTCACTTCATCGCCCCTGAACAAGGCCTGCACCACGTCGAGGTCCTGATCCGGCGAGAAGCGCCGCTTCATCGCAAGGTGCGCTGGGGTCAGGCCCGCCACGCCCCAGAGGTTCTCCAGCAGGTTCAGGCCGGACCAGACGAGGGCGATGTCGCTGAGATCAAACTGGAATCGTTCGTGCGTCATGCAGCCCTCCGGTCTTCGGTAGCAATCTCCTTCCGAATGGGGCCCGGCCGGCCCCCGAACAGCAGCGCGGCCAACCCCAGCGCCCCGCTTGAAATCAGTGCGCCGATTACTGATCTTTGCTCAAGTCAGTAACGATGCGGAGAAGGGCGTCCCTCGGATGAAGGCGAGGGGGAGCCCTTTTCGCCGGATACGCTGCCACCCGACCGTCAATCGCTTTTTCAACACCTCCACTGATGTCGCACAGAAGTTCCCCACCACGTTCCGCTTGAGATCCGCCCAAATCAATTCAATCGGGTTCAGTTCGGGCGCATAGGGCGGGAGGTAGACCAGCGACAGGCGTTCGTGCAGGAGCACGAACGCCTGGACGGCCTTCGACCGGTGAATCATGGCCCGGTCCAGGACCACGACGACTTCTCCGGCCACGTGCCGCAAGACATGTTCGAGAAAGTCCACGACGTGCGGTGAGCGCACCGCACCGCGGTGCGTGTGATGCAGAAACTGTCCCCTTGTGGTGATGGCACCGATCACGGAGAGATGTTCCCAGCGGAGCTTGGTGGGGATGATGGGGGTCTGGCCGCAGCGACCCCAGGTGCGGACCTTCGTCGTCTTCAGACTGAAGCCGCTCTCGTCCAGAAACACGAGCGTGGCGCCTTCAGCGACTTTTTTTTCCCAGTGCGTCATGGTGGACGCGGACCCAGCTGGCGATGTCGTCTTCGTTCCGTTCTACGGCCCGCAGCGCGGGCCGCTGATACGAGAACCCCCAACGTTTCAGTTTTCGGGAAAGGTGCGCGCGATCAAGCCAGACGCCGTAGGTCACGCCGATGACATGCCGAATGTTTGCTGTGGTCCACCCGCTGGTCTCGAAGCCATGTGCTCGGGGATCACCATCGAGGATCAGACCGATCTCGTCCTGCTGCGTGGGCGTGAGTTTTTCGGGTCGGCCGGTGGCCTGGGAAGCGCGGAGCGCTTCCTCACCGTTCCGCTTGATGCGGGCCCGCCAGACCCGGATGGTGACTTCAGCGACGCCGAACTGCTGCGCCAGGTCCCGGGTCACGCGACTGGGGTCATTCAACACAGGTTGAGCGGCGAGGCGTCGTTCTTCCAATTGACTACGGGTGAGGCGGCTAGGCCGCCAGGGAGGCACGGTCACACATATATGTTACATAGTTACGCAGAGATCAGTAGCAGCAGCCTCATGGCCTCCCCTCTTGGGTCCCGTGCACCCAGAGGGCAGGGTTACCGTCCCCGTCGAATCGTCCGCCTCCCTCCTTCCTGGGGGCTGCGAAGGCCTCCGTCCTGCGGTGGGGCTTCACGCCGCGCCCCAGTGCTGCCGGCGCAGGCTGAGCATCAGCTCCGTGACCAGTTCCCGCGTAGCCGGTTCGTCGAGCGTCACCCACGCGACCGCGCCGCCCTGGCGATCTACCGTCAGGCGCACCCCGCTGACCTGCTCACTGAGCAGCACGGTCCCGTCCGGCACTGTCAGCAGCTGCTGGCCTTCCGCCCACAGCCCCTGGGCGCCGTGGCGCAGGCACAGCATCAGGTCGGTCACCAGGTCCAGCAAGCTCGGCTCGCTGATGACCAGTCCCGCCAGCGCACCGCCGAAGCGGTCGATGTCGAGCCGCACCCCCTCTGGAACGGTCCGTAGGGTGACCTCCCCCTCCGGAGTCGCAATGACATAGGCGACGTCGCCCCGTTCATAGCCTGGCCGCTGCAGCAGGGCCTTCAGGTCGCCCGTGCAGGCCGAGATTCGGACGGGCTGCTGGTCACAGTGCCCACAGCGGCCCGCGTCATCCAGCAGGCGACCGCACCGGCACTCCGGCTCTGGGAAGATCGAGGCGCTCACGCCCGACCCTCCTGCTGGGCGGCCCAGCACAGGGCCGCGAGGTGGTCGGCGCGCTGTCCCCGCAGGGCCCGCTCGGGCGTGCAGGGCTCCGCCTGGACCTCATGGGCCTTGGCGAGCAGTGCCAGGCGCAGGAGGCGCTCGGACAGGGGACGCCCCCGGAAGGCGCGACTCACGCGGCCACCTGCCCGGCGGGGCGCGCACTCGCCAGCTTCAGGTCCCGCTCGAACTCGGCGCGGCGCTCTTCCCAGGTTTGGCACAGCTTCGCGTGGCTGCGCCACGTCGCCAGCCTGCCCACCACGAGCGTGCAGGTCCCGTCTTCGGCGACCTGCTTCTTGGGGTCGAAGCCCAGCGCGCGCAGGCCGGAGAACAGGCGCTGCGTCGCCTGCCCGGTTTCGCCGGTGAGATAGGGGGCAAACTGGAGGCCTTCCAAGGTAGTCAGGGCGTAGCTCAGCAGGGCGAACTTGCGCACGCACTTGGGCCCCACTACGCCGATAAAGGGCACGTCGTAGCCCTGCTTGATCTTGCGGTTGCAGCATGTGCACGCTTCGGCGGGAATCAGGTTGAAGCTGGAGGCAACGTTCGTCATAGTGGTCTCCGGTACCCTCATGAGTTGCTGGCCGTCGAATGCAGGCAACTCGTGAGGGTGTCCCTTTGGTTGGTGCCACTGGGATAATAAAATAGTATCACCCTGATAAAATATTAGCAATAGGGATTCATAGAGACCCTGCTGTTAGTGGGGTTATCTGGGGAAGAAATTAATGGGCTGGGCCAGAGCGACGAATCTGCTGTGAGCGGCGTCCACTAGAAAGATGACCTACATATACTCCCTGCACAATTCCTGGACTGTCCTCAATCAATACAACGGGGATCTGACGGCCATTGTATGACTCCAGCAAAGTATGGCCGGATGCACCAGGCCGATAAACTTTAAGAACACTACGATTTTCTTGCTCCAGCCATAGAAGTAGAACGTCGCCTGCCTGAGGAGGTAAACGTAAGTGAAAGAGGGCCAAACTGCCCTCTGGAATAGTCGCTTTCACATCCGCACAAGTTAGGCTGTTCCCTGTCACCTTAAGGGTTATCAAATCCTCATCAGCGTAATCTTCAATATCCAAGAAATCTGGAATGGCCCTAACCTCTGCTTCACCATCGAGGCTAGGCTTACTTGGTCCGATTTCACCGGCGTAACGCAATCGCCTTAATTTGACTGCTTGTCCCTCTGTAGGAGCAGCCACTTCACGTAAATATGGGAGATAATCGCCGTATACGGGAATAATGATACTGAGGAACTGGCGCCAGCTTAGACCAAAGGCACGCGGAAGCTGCGCTAGATTGCCAGCACTCATAGATGTAAGGCTATGAGCGCCACGCTCAATGCTACCCAAAAGAGGCACACTTATGCCCGCAGCGACTGCTCCCTCCTGAGTCGAAAGCCCCGCATTTTTGCGGGCCGCTCGGAGGGCGAGTCCGACGATCTCACGATCACTTTGCGCAGGTGCGCTATCAGCCACCATGGGAGTTTTCCTGGTCTGGGCTGTCGGCGCGTGGGCAAACGTCATACATAGCAGAATAATGACAAAATATTGGTATGTCTACTCATAATCTATAATAATTTATCACTTGACCAGAATACCTTTTCTGATAATATTTTATTATGACGATCAGAGATGCGCTCCGAGCTGCTCGCCGAGGTCAGAAGCGTTCCGTAGAGTCGGTGGCCTCAGCCATTGGTGTCCACCCCAACACACTCCGATTCGCTGAAAGCGGGCGTACCCGCATTGCCAGTGACACGCTGGAGGCATGGGCACGGGAGTTGGGCCTTGAAATCGTTCTTCAGGCTCCTAGTGACCCCGCTGCACCCATACAGGCGATGGGCTGATGGCTTGTATCTCTTTTGCCCCATTCATCTCCTTGGACGCATGGGGCCAGCTGCGTCACACACTCTCCACTGGTGAGCGAAGCCGGGAGAATCAGTACCCCCTTTTTACAGGCACAGGTCGCTGATGTCGGCTCCAACCCACAGCCAGTCCATATCCAATGACCTCACCATGCTCCGTGCGCTTAACGAACCCAGTAGAGCCACCGACGTCGAGCGCCACCTGGGGCAGCCCGGCGCCCACGTTGCCCCGATCCGGCTGCGCAAGGTTCTGACGACCGACCAGGTTCACGTGTACCGGGTCAGGACCTCGGACCTGGGTAACGCCACGGTGTACCGACAGATACCCCTCGGCGACAAAGCCCTGGCAAACGCGGCCCTGGCTCAGGAGCGTCCCCTGTGACGCCTGCCGCCCCCGGCTTCATGACCTGCCTGACATCCATTACCACCGGGCTGGCCTCCGCCCGGATGGCCCATCCCCTGGCGGAGACCTTCCAGATCCAGGTCACGTCCACCGGGTATGCCGAGGTCCGCGCTGCAGGCCGACACGTCGCCATGGTGGTCTGCCCAGAACAGGTTCCGGAGGTCATCACCCACTTGACGGCCGTCCAGGGATACACGGTCACCCCACTCCCTCAGACCCTGTGGCGTCGCCTCTGTGGTCTCAGCGGGTGGCAGCTCGTCATTTCCCGGTCCCCCACGGAGCGGCGTCCATGAGCATGCGTCTGGCTTTCCCTCGAAGAGCCGAACCACACCCCGGCGTCAGCCGGGAGCCGTGCCCTGGTGGTGTGGTGAGAAGTCAAGTGGGCGGCCCCTCCTTCCAGGGCACCCTGGCAATTGCTCTGATGACCATGCCCACCAGAACTGTCCTCCAGATGCACCCAGCCGGAAACATGTTTTCTGGTTGGCACACAAGGGGGGAACAAGCCACACAGTCTTCTTCCTGGGTTTCCACCTCTCTGTGGCGAGCCACGACGACCAGAACAGCCCGTCAAGTCAGCCATTCCTTGAATACGGTTTCTGGTTGGCACACCAGAAATCAGAGGCAACGGGTGGGCACCCCCGCCACAACTCACGTCAACCGGCCGACCAGAATCCTGATGCGTGGTCCTGGCTTTCCTGTCGTGGTGTCTGGTGTGCACACCAGAAGTCAAGAGGCAAGCAAACTCGCTCTGGCACAGCTTCGCCACCTCCGGGGGGCAAGGTGACAACCAGAATCGGCACGGTCCTCCCAGGTCAGCTTCCCCACCTGCTGCTGCGTCAGGCCTGCGCTCTGGGACTCACCGGTCGGCAGCTGCTCGAGCGCGCCATACGGCGTCACGGCGTCTCTCCCCGTACGCCGACCACCCATACCAAGGCTCTTTCCCGTCTGGTCTGGCAAGGGCTCCTGCGGATCGTCGGCCACCTGGGCAAGCGTCGCCTCTATGCCCTCACTGCTGAGGGAGAAGAGCGTCTCGAAGAGCTGGATGCAGATTGGGCCCAGGCATCAAGGGGCCAGCCCAGGCCAGCACAACCCAGGCGGAGGTCAACTGCTCAACCCGCAGGAGCGCCACACTGGCCATGCCACAAGCCTGTCTATACAGCAAAAACTGCGCTGTATACGTGGTTTTTGCTTCCCAGGCACTCTCTGTACGGATTGACGATGCACGCTACGAAGCATGTGCCAACCAGAAACCCTCTGACGCTAGAGATATGCATTTAGCGCGCTCCGCCCCCACCACCCACACCCTCTCGTCCTGCGGGGCAGATCGTCACATTGGCCCTGACACCTGTGAGGTCAAGCGGGGTAGCAACCAGGACTGGGTTAACGCTGGGGACATGTCCCTATCCGGCGCTGCAAGCATCTCCACTCAACAGCAGACGCTCTCCAGCTCCAGTTGTCAGATCAATTTTTTCAGCAAGGTCCTGTACTTCCAGCAACGAGGCCTCTTCTCGAAAGTCGCACAAGGTGAGGGCGGCTGCTATGCTCAGAGGCAATCCGCTGGCCGACGTGTATCCGACCAACGGGAAACCCCCAGAGTTGGTCTACGAAACCGTGTCTGGGGGCAGGTAAAAATCCCGAACTCACCTAAAGTTGTCACCGCTTGGGCAAGCGGAGGCATTCGCCTTGCACATAGTTTACGCGGCTATGTGTGCCCGGTCAACGTACCGGGCGGGATTGGTGTATCCCGATGACGCGTTGGAGTCCATTCATGAGTGCCAAGCAGGCCCGCGGTCTTGCCGCCCCCAACTACACCCAGGTCCCCAACCAGATCTTTGCCCTGATGCCGTCCATCAGCAACGCCGAGCTCCGCATCACGCTGGCCCTGATCCGTCTGACGCTCGGATGGCACCGTCAGCGTACCGAGCGGCTGAGCATTCCTGAACTGGCGGAGGCGGCTGGCATCAGCCCCAACAGTGCCAAGACCGGCCTTCAGGAAGCCATGCGGCGCGGCACCGTCCGGCGCCACAAGGCCCGCGACGAACTCAACCGGGTGACCTACCGCTACAGCCTGGTCATCGACGACGAAATCAGCGCCGAAGCCTTCGAGCGGCCGAAGAAGGAGAAAACGGGTGTTTCCGACGTGCAGAACGAGGCGAACACCCATTCATCCAGCCAAAATTTGGCCGGGTCAAAATTTGGCCGGGTGAAGCGGTTATCCAGCCAAAATTTGGCCGGATGGCCCGTGAATTCATCCAGCCAAAATTTGGCCGGATCTTATAAGGAAGAAAGAAACTATTTAGTAGTTAAAGAAAAACACACTGCTGGCGCTGACGCGCCGGTGGTGGTCACCGAAGAAAATCAGGACACGGCCCCAACCGAACTCGACCTGCAGGCAGGCCCCGCATATGCGCCTTACGGCGCGGCCTCTGACGAGGCCGGGGGCCAGCGGATCAGTCCTGTTCAGGTTGATGCGGATGTTCAGGCGAACGAGGGATCTGAACAGGCCACGAGTACTGAAGAGGTTCCGGCGGCCGGCAGCGCCGAGTCGGAACCGGAGGGGACGGCGAATCACTGGGACATGCTGCGGGCCATCACGGCGGCCCTGTACCCGGGTGTTCCCCGAATTGCCCCGAGCATCGAGAACCAGGTGGCCAGGGCCGCCAAGGAACTCCGGCTCACCGGCCTGCCGGTCACGGCGCCAGCGGAGATTCTGGCTTACATCCGGCGAGAGGAGAGCTGGCGCGACACCATCACCCCCATGACGCTGGTGACCTGCTCGGCCGCCTGGCAGCGTTCGCAGGCCAGCCGTGCGGGCGTTCAGGGGGCCGTGAAGCCCCCAGCAGCTGAGGGACCGGGGTGCCAGCCCGGAGAGCGCCGCCGCGCCCCGGATGGGCAGGTCTGGACGGTCGAGGCCATCGAACACGGGCGGATCACCTTCGCGGAATATGACGCGCCGGCCTACGTCCCGACCACGGTGGTCAGCAGCTGGGCGGTGGAGGCGTGAGCGGCCTGGATCTGCCGGTCACCCCACGTGTGCCGCCACACAACCTGGAAGCGGAATTGTCCGTTCTGGGGAGCGTGTTGCTGGACGTCAACACCCTCGACGGACCAGCCATGAGCGTGCTCCAGCCCGAAACCTTCTACCGGGAGGGGCACAGGAAGATCTTCGCGGCGCAGCTGGACCTGCGGGCCCGGGGGGTAACCCCGGATCTGGTGACCCTCACTGAGGAACTCATGCGGGTGGGGCAGATAGACGCGGTGGGGGGCGTGACCTACCTGATCGGCCTCTCGGAACAGACGCCCATGGCGGCGTATGCCGAGAGCTACGCCGCCATCGTGCGGGAGAAGTGGGTGTTGCGCCAGCTCATCAGCCAGTGCGGGCGCATGATGCAGACCGCGTACGAGGCGCAGATGCCCCTCGAGGACATGCTGGGAAAGGCCGCGCAGATCGGGCAGGGCCTGGAGACGCAGCTGGACCAGGGCGTGTATGACCTCTCCGAAGAGCTGGGTGCCTACGTGGACCTCCTACACAGTGGAGCGGGCGTGGTGCCGCTCTCCACCGGTCTGAAGGACCTGGACAGGAAGCTTGGGGGCGGACTCTTCCCGCAGACGCTGAACATCCTGGCCGCGCGCCCCAGCATGGGCAAGAGTGCCCTGATGCTCAACATCGCCGAGAGCGTAGGCGCCCACCTGGCCAGGACGGGCGAGAAGGGGCAGGTGGCGATCGTGAGCCTGGAGATGCCCCGGCAGAGTCTGGTGGCCCGCATGGTGGCGACGCGGGGACGCATCAACTCGGGCATCCTGCGCAGCGCGGCGAAGGGGGAGCGGCCCCTGGATGAATCCCAGAGCGACCGGGTTATGCGCGCCGCGGCGTACCTGGACCGCGCGCCCATCAAGCTGCTCGACGATCCGGCAGCGGACACGAACATCCGGATCCTGGCGAACAAGCTGCGGCGGATGCACCGGGAGGCGCCCTTGCGCCTGGTGGTGGTGGACTACCTGCAGCTGATGTCAACGGGACAGGAGAACCGGCAGCAGGAGGTCAGCGCGGTGTCGCGGGCGCTCAAGGGACTGGCGCGGGAACTGGACTGCGCGTTCCTGGTGCTCTCGCAGCTCGCGCGCAAGGTGGAGGAGCGCCCGAACCGCCGGCCGATGCTGAGTGACCTGCGGGAGTCGGGGGGGATCGAGCAGGATGCGGACGTGATCATGTTCATCTACCGCGACGAGTACTACAACCCAGAGACCGACAAGCACGGGATTGCGGAGATCATTGTGGGCAAGCAGCGCGATGGGGAAGTAGGTACGGTCGAGGTGCAATTCCAATCGACGCACGTGGGCTTCGCGGATCTGGCCTACCCACAGAGTGGAAGCAACTGACGTGCCTACCCTGCCCATATTCGACCACTGCCCGGAAGGTATAGCGTCTCAGACGGCTCTCCGGAAACTCGGATTCCGGTGAGGGCATCAGGTGGGCACATGGCGGTTCTACCGGCATCGAGGGCAGAACTGGGGCTGGCAGAGCGTGCCGCTGTACCGGGTCAGCGAGGCTGAGCCGCCTACGCCAGAGCAACTACTGATCCATGCATTGATTCATAGCATTACGCACCGGCATTCAGAGTTCTGGCGAATCTAGGAAGTCGGCCACCGTCCTACCTCACCTCAAGAGCCGCGTTACTCTGGCACGCTACCAATTTCCGCAGGGATCAATAGTGCAGATTGAGCGGCGAGCAGCCGTTCTTCCTGTTGGGCACGGGTGAGGCCGCTGGGCTGCCAGGGAGAAACGGTCATGCCCAATACTCCTTATTTACGCATGGATCAGTAAGCGCTGTCGAGCAGCGCACCATGTGCGCTGCTCGCTCTCCATCTGAAGCTCTACCTTAGTCACCTGCCGCGTTTATTAAAAACGTAGAGTTACTATTTTTACGGTTATTAATTAGGATGTAAGTTATAAGTTTTATTCGATTTTAAGAATAGATAATAGTTTTAATAGTTACATTAGATATAATTATGTAAGGGTCTTTATGTAAATATGTTACTGATCTATATACTTTCCAAAACATCTAAAATATCTTGACATCCATATGCTATGGCAACATCAATGGCACTTGTTCCATCGGATCCTAATAGTTTGGGCGATGCCCCATGATTTATTAGAAACTTTATCATGCTTAAGTTATTATCCTCCGGATCTTCTTGAACCATAAGACAATATAGATCTACTGCCTGTCCTAACGGGGTAAGTCCAAAATAATATGTATTAGGATCAGCTCCGTACTCTAAAAGCTTGAGAGCTATTTGTATATTATCAAACTCAATAGCAGTCTTGAGTGGTGTAATTTGATATTCATCGCTTAAGACATTGAGATCAACACCAGTCTGGCACAAATTAGATACGAGTACATAATCGTCCTGCTGTATCGCCTCAATTATTTGACTTACAACTCTCTGATCCATAAATCACCTCGATGTGACGTTTAGGGTTATTCCGGGGAAATCACTTCTAAAACGCAAGATTGCATCAGAGCAAACCTGACATGCTCCCATATAACCAGAGTTGGCTTTACTTGGTGGATCAATAAATAAATTGATTGTTCCTTTTGCATCCGGCGATAGTCTCGAACGTAATGTATCAAGAAGCTTTCTCTCACCATCTAGCATTCCTTTTATATTCTGTAATTCAAGTGTAGGATTATTAGCAACCATGACTCCAGCTCTGTTTATTAGAGTAGAACTTTTGATTTCTTTGCCACTCCAGCCGACCATTCTACCATCCAAACCAGTTACGTTAATATCTGCGTAAGCAAACGATTTTTTATTGCCTACAGTAAGTGCATTGCGTAAGGCGGTAGATTCAGCAAGACCCTCGGCCATCGAAATCGGCCCACAATTATGCACCAACCATTCATTTGTCCCAACGTAGAAGGTATGTGCCTCATCCACCGTGAGGTTGAACATCTCCTGGGTCTGCTGGACCGTAATAACGTTGGTAACCGTACCGGTCGTGCCATCGGCCTGCTTGATTTTATCGCCGATTTTGAGGTGGCCGGCACCGACCCACTTGGTGCTGAGGTCATCATGGCCCTGGGGCTTGGGCCGGGGCTGAGTGTCGATGGGGGCCGCAAGGTAGAAGGGGTGCTCGGGGGTGGTGGTGATCAGCTCCGCTTTGTCCGCCTGCTCTGGATCCTTGAGGGTCAGGTAGGTAACGCCCTGGTCTTTGGTGCCGTGGGTGATGATGTCCGTAATCGGGTAGTACCCGTTTGCATGGGTTTGTTCATTATAAGCCAGTACGGGTGTGCCAATCGAGAGTGCGGAGATAGCTACCAAGCCTTTTGCTGTTCTAACAAGTGTTTCTGAAGAAAAGGAATTTGTCCTACAGCCACTCAAGAGATCATTAGCTACAGCTTTGGTAACTGTGCCCATAGTGCTAGGAAGTAGCTTGATTCCCGCCTTGAGGCCAATACTTTTTAATCTGCTGGCCCCGCTTAATAGTCTTGCCAATATCTGCGCCTCACCTACAGGCAAAGTCAGAGCAGCCATAACTATATCGTTTTTGGCATTTTTATAATCTTGGAGCGCTAGTTCAGCTACAGATTCGTATAATAAGCCCTCCATGACCATTTCCTTATGTTTTAGTGTATCCGATAGCTTAAGCCTTACTTTTTCCGTGCCTATTATGTATTTTATGAAGCTCTCTTTAATAATGGGTGCATATTCACTGGATCTACCATAAGATGTGGCACCATCCTTACTATACTGTAGATTGTTTTCAAATTTCAGTGTCAACCCCTGGAGTGTGGTCATCTTCTCACCTTCAGAAAGGAGAGTAGTAGTCTGAATACTAAGGATTAAGTCATTTGCTGATTTAAGGAATGTTTGGTCGGAATCTACTGCGCGATTCTTAAATGAGTATTCTATTCTACTCATCAGATTCTTGGCTAATTGCTGGTTCTTAGCTTCTAATTCTTCGCTAGACATTCCATAGATTCTTTTGGCATTATTATTCCTACACTCAGCTCCTTCTGATAACGAGGAACTATATGCATTACAAATATTTGACCAGTATTCAGACTCTCCACCATTCTGATCCAATTGAATTATATCTCTCTGGCTTAATTTTTTAATCCTGTCGCCAACAATCAGATCTGAGTTCTCTAAATACAATTTGCTTTCATCCAAGACAGTATGCTTCTGTACTTCATCCAGTTCAATTGAATTTAATTTGTTCAATTCAATTGGTTTTTTATATTCTTGATTGGTTATGTTCGATTTGTCTTGTGAAGATGTTTGAGTATCACGGTATATTTGGCTGGGATCAACTAGTTTGGGAAGAGAGGGTGGGGATATATCGAGCGGGTTGAGCTTGAGACTCTCACTCAGAGACTTTAGAGGTGCATCCAACGGCTGAATCGTAGCATCTGAAATATAGAATGGCTGTGTTCCCTCCCATTGGACTTTGCTGAAATTATTATCTAGAACCGAGAAGGTCGAATCTCTAAATTCTGCTTTTGCCGTGTCGTATGTCCTTATAACTCTATCAGCATATTTTCCATAAGAGTCATAGAGGTAAGCTCCAGTTTTTCTAATAATGACTTGTAGAGAGTTATCAGAGTAATGGCTATTATTCCAATCTCTTAATACTCCATACTCATTGACCCATTTATCGTCATCAGCTATCTGTCCAGTTGAAGATATGACTTGTTGACCATATGGATCATATCTAAAATCATTGAACCGTGTAACCGTAGAATTTCCGTCAAAGTATCCCACTCTCTGGACACGTGACACGTTAAAAGATGCAACTTGATCATCTTGATTATACTTTTTAGTATATCCATTAAGTTTCATTAGTACATCGCTTGAGGCACTCCTCTCTGATATAGAGAGCCTGTTGCCGCGCGAATCTATCGAGTATTTAGTCTTAATTGTTGATTGAGAATTATCGCTATTATAGTAGATAAAGTCTTTACCGATAAGATGATTTTCATTATCAAAATAAGTTTTTTCATGTGTAGAATAGTTATAAGAGGTAGTTGTCGGTTGCCTACAATAAAATTCACCAGACTTGTTATTGCATATTGTAAGAATTTCATCCTGAGTGTATATATCTGCATTACCCACTTGCAATCCACTTGAATCATACTCTATTTTCTTATATTTAGTTGTTTTAATATTTTTTGATATTTAGCATTATATTGTTTATTGTTTTCGTCTGTAATAACTGAATTCTCCTCAGAGTAAGTATCCGTTACCTGCGGCTTGGTACCCATAAGATTTCCGGTAATTGAGTCATATATATTATCATCATTCCATATAGTTGACTCATCAATAGTATAGGCTTGCTTCTCAATAAGAACTGGTTTGATCAGCCGCGCTATGGATATCGGAGGTGTGTAGGACTGATAGGCGATTTTACCATCTAGCTCTTTATACTCTGCCTTTGAAGAGCCATCGAATTTATAGGTAATTGCAATATTTGTAGGTTTGCCGGATTCAGTAGGAGAGATATAGAACTCTTCATAAGAATCTTTAAGCTTGGATAATGCTCCGTTACCGTCGAATACAGCTGTCTCTCTACCCAATTTATCGTAACTGTTGACAGTCTTACAAACACTTCCAGCATTGCTAGTATTAGTTGTACAGCTATTATAAACACTACCATCTGTATAGTAAGTATATGATTGTCCTGAGGTAGCGTAGGAGTAAGCTTCATCCTGTCTAGGTTGATTATCAGAGCCCATACTGGGTACAATATCTGTAACGCTATAACTTACAATATTATCTCTTTCGTTGTACTTAGTATTAGAATTGGCATCACTATTTCCGAAGGAAATACCGTTTTGACCACCATATTTACTATAGAGTACGTTCGATTTAGATGGGCTTAAATGGCGAATGACTATCTTTCTTGAAGAATAGGTCTGCTTATTGGTTGGACTATACCCATACGAGAAATAGTTTTGTATATCATTATCTGATGCTTCTGATCTAGGATCACTCTCTGAACTTGGAGTATCCCATTTTTCTATCAGATTATTATTGAGATCAGACTTATAATATGTTATACTATTAGAATGCTCTAATGGTGTAATATTTTTGGTTTTTTGACGCTCATATATAGCTGTAGAGCCTAAGAAAATTCTTTTATATTTCTGTCCTATACCATTGTACAAAATCTCCTTAGAATATTCTCTTTGGGCAGGCGAAATAGCCCCAGTATAAAGGATGATTGAACCATATGAATTTTCATACCGCAAGTTACCTATACTATCGTAAGAATAGGTAATTAAGTTTCCAGAAGATATAGATGGCTGATCATTATTCTTAGATCCCATTGAGTTTATTTTAGTGAGTACATTGCCTTGATAGTTGGAATCAGTCTTGGCGACAGGTAGATTATCTAATCTATAAAATATATTTTTCCATCTCTTAGGAGTATTTTCGCCTATTCTGGGTAGAGATTCGGAAATTACCTTACCACTGCTATTATATGCATATTCTACAATTTTACCCCTTTCTAATTTCTTGGTTAGATTATTTGATAAATCGTATGTATAAGACGAAGTCAAGCCATTAGGAAAGTGTTTTTCATCCACTGACCCTTGATAACCCTTTTCTATCTTTCCAAGAAGATTTCCATTTAAATCATATGAAAATTCAGTTGTAATTCCATTAGGATTTTTATTATAAATTAATCTACCTAGAGAATCATACTTGTTTTCCGTCAAAGTATCATATCCAGGCATAGTATTTACGATATTTGACTTTGTGATTCTACCCATAGCATCATATTCAAACTCTGTCTGGGTACCAATGTTTGGGCCAGCCGAATCATTCATATATGCGGTCCATTGCTGAGTAGGATAAGGACTATTACCATATTGCAAGTACTTCATTCGTGAATGAGTCTGACTCGGTTGGGTATAGTCAAATTTATCATAAAAAGCGCTAGTGTTGATATTATTATCTGGTTCCCAAATCTCCTCAATTAAAAAATCTGGCGTATACGTATACACCTTATTGACTATACCATTGTTATTAACTTCTATGATTGGAAGATCCAGTCTATTGTAAAATACAGATGAAATATTACCGTTACCATCTATAGATTGATATACTTTACCAGCAGCGTTATAGGATGAATAGGTGTCTAACGTATACGAGCCAAATGCTACCTTTTTAAAATCCTCTTCACTTTCTTTCCAAACCTGCTGAGAGTTTTTTATAGGCTGATTTGAGTTATCGTATTCTATCCTCTCTGTATAGCCTCTTGGGTCAATTCTTGTTATAAGATTACCAAAAGAGTCGTAAGTAGAAGTAGTCTCTGCAATCTCTCCTTGAAGGGGCATGCTCATATTAGATGGAGAAACGGTACCATTAATTAAGGTTTTTGTTAATGTCTCTAGATCCTGCCAATTATATTCATGCTCTTCGTATTGACGTCGCGTGTCATTGTATGGTGAATTCGAAGCTTGAGGGCCTAGCTTCTTAATTAGTCTACCAAAAGAGTCATAAGTGAAGTAGCTTGTTCTAGCATCTTCACTATCAAGCATAGTAAGTCTATTATCTATACTCTGCGTTATATTCCCGAAAGCATCAAAAGAGTTTTTTATATTTCCAGCATCTACCTCACCATTTTTGAAGGTTTCTTGCAATCTTAAACCTAGACTATTATTAGTATATTCAATAGTAGTAGACTTTTTACTTAAAGTATCGGTTTTGATAATTTTTTTGATTGAGCTACCTGGAGAGTATTCAGTCTGAACTGTAATCCCGTTTGAAGATTCAGTTTTTACAATACGATCCATAGTATCAAATGTATCTTTGACTACGTAACTATTTCCACCAGTAGTCTTAGAGCTAGAAATTATCCTACCATAGTCGTCGTAAATATATTCTTCTTTAATCCTAATATTAGAAGGAGAAATTCTAAACCCAGCTCTATCGCTCTTACCTTTTTCTATTCCAATTAGTCTAGAATCCGCAAATGAGTATTTAAATAGTGTAAGGTTATCTGGTATACCTTCCCATTCTCCTATAATTTCTCCTGTAGGATAGCGATTAAATTGTTTTGCTTTAGCGGTTTTAAGAGATTCACCACCGTATAGCATAACATCAGCCACTATATCGCCGAATCCACTATAGGCAGTTATGGTTAATCGGTCACTAAAGTTGTTTATTAGGTTATTTAAGCCATTAGTTCCTTTGGAAAATGATATACTAGAATTAAACGAATTGAGGTCTCGTCTATAGTATTGATTACCATATTCATCATAAGTGAACTCTGATTTTCTACCGTTGCTGTTAACAAGTTTTATTTGATCACCGTACTGTTTGACTTTACGACTTTGCAGATTATTTAAACCATCCACCATTTCACTGTTGTAAGAAATATTTACAATATTTACATCTGATGGTAAAGAATTGTAATAAGAGTATTCGTTTGTGATATGTAGTATTCCTTTGGAATCGCCAGATCTCACTTCTGATTTTTCCAGTCTCCCAGAGCTATCATAAGAAGTGGTTGTGGATCTCTTTGCTTTGTTGTTACCATAAATAGTTTCCGTAATTGACTTTAAGGCTGAAAAATTTAAACCTAATACATTAGATGTTTCAAAGTTTTCATATCCAAACTCGTTACCACTTTTATTTGAGCCATCATCCGTATAGTTGCTAGTGATCTGATTATCTTTATCGTACTTATAGCTACTTTTGCGATAATATCCAGCAGGCGGGTTAGAATATGCTTGACTAGAATTTGAATATATGACTTCGTGTACTAAATTGCCTCGATCGTCATATAGAAATTGGGTTTGAGATTTATCCGGTTCTACCTTTATGATCAATCTTCCTAGAGTATCATATTTAAATTGAGTCAAAGAGCCCAATGTCATATTTTCACCAGTCATATTAGATGCCTGGCTATCCTTTTGACTAAAGTTTGCTAGTGTGCCGTCAGAGTTAAATTGATATACTTTGAGTTTGTCACCCTGAGATTGTGAGACCTCGGTACCCCAAGAAAGGGTTTTGTAATTAATGAAAGTGTCTAGAAGTCCAGTTTGTTTAATTGATATAACTCGTTGTTGGTCATCATAGCCATACTCATTGGATATAAGTTTCTCTAGTCCAAGTGCTGGCCGTTGAATCTTCCATAATCTAGGCTCACCGTTTGGTAGGGATGAGTACTGCAGATAATATCTACGCTGAATTCTGTTATTTAGATCGTTTCCACGTCCATTACCTGTTACAAAAGTGATACTAGAAATAACACGGCGATCACCCATTTGATTATATTCATATTTGATTTTACGTGCATATGTATCAAAATCGTTTATATCAGATAGATTGTAAAGAATATTAGTTATGTAACCTTGCTGTTCATTCCAAATATATTTTGTGACACGACCCCACCTATCTTGTACGCTTTGAAGCCGACCATTTCCTGGAGCAGTGTACGTAAATTCAGTTTTAGGGGAGCCGCTGGCAATCCCATCAGGGTCATTTTTCTCTTTGGCTGAAAGATATTGCTCATGTGGCGTCTGCGAAAAATCCGCATACTGACCATCGCCATAGAACGTGGTTCGTGTACCTTGCTTGTCGTAGAAATGCGCAACAGGTGTATTGTTGACAGAGCGAACGACAATCCACTGTTCGGAGAAGGCCGTACCAGGCCGGGGAGTGGACCGGTAGAACATGGACGAACCGTCCGTCTGATAACGCGATATCCAGGAAGGCACCGTGGAGAAATCAGGCTGATAAAGATTGAAGTCGGTGTAGCTCCCGTCGCCATCCTGGAGGACCAGTTTCTCCACAATTGGTTCGACGCGCACATCCTTGATTTCCCAATCAACGTTACCCTTGGTTGATTCGAAAATCTGAAATTGACGAATCATATGATAATCTTTTGCGTTATCCTTATTAATATTAAAAGTCGTATTGAATGTTTGCCACTGGTCATTGAGCGTGGCTCCGGTTGATGTCGTGTCATCCAAACCGTAGCCAATGTTCAGAGTGCCTGAGCGCGTGCGGCCTTGGAAAGATACATTGTATTTCCCCAGACCACGCTTTTCCTGGCCCAAGAATATCAAGCCGCTGTAGTTATTTTCCGGATGATCCGATGATTTAAGGCGAAAAAAGTTGGCGGTAGGTGTATCAATGCAGTAACCCTGCCAGTCGCTAGGACCAGAGTTGGTGAACACTGAATCCTGCCAAACATTGTTCTCAAGCTTCTGGAGCTTGAAATTTCCTACTTCCCAGTCGGGATTATTGGGTACGTCCTCACGAAGCTGGATTGCCCTATTGTCATTCGTACCGTTCTGGTTGATATCAGCTTCATAGACAAAGTTTTGCCACTGATTGGTCAATCCAACACCTATTGAATGACCATCGTCTATACCGAAGCCGATACGGAAGGGTTGGCCAGTTGACCGGGCATCAAGACTCAAGCGATAGCGACCAGGTACCAAATTTTGCCTTCGAATCAACCCGCTGATTGGGCCGTTGCAACCGCCATCTCTGGAGAAAATACGAAGCATGGGTTCCAAGGCTGGTTTCTGAAAATATCCAACCCACTCATTAGATCTATAATCTGAATCGGGTGTCAAATTACTTAGGGAACGTGTGGAGCGGACGGAAATATTTCGGATCTCCCACGCTGGATTGTCTTTAACGCCTTCAAAGATTTGGAAAGTACGATCAGCATCGTAAACTCGGCTATCATAATTATTGATCGTATATTCTGATTCAAAAGTCTGCCATTGATCATTAAGAGTAACGTCTTTACTATTATGATCATCTAGACCATAATGTACCTCTAGATTACCAGTTGATACACGGCCTTCAAACTTTATCTTGTATGTTCCCGAAGTTTTTGGGACTCCACGATGGATAATCCCACTTCGTCCGTCTGTGTCTCCATCCTTCGATTCCATTCGGTAAATGGGGGTCAACGACTGCGGCCCACAGTAGCCCAGCCAATTGGATAGAACTTTGACGGGTAATTTATTCTCTCCCAAGCTCCCGCCGTTCACCTTACGGACGGAGACACCCAGAACTTCCCAATCGGGGTTATTCTTCGTCCACTCTTTGATTTGAAAAATTCTGTTTTGAGTGGACCCACTTAAATTAAAGTCTCGCGTGAAGGTCTGCATGCTATTCGTCAACATGACGTCGGTACCGCGCGAGTCATCCATGCCGAAATTGACAGGGAAGGAAGCGCCTGTGGACCGTGCCTGCACAGAAACCTGATAGGTTCCTTCTTCCAACCTACCCTCTACGAGGACGCCACTGACAGTCTTGTTCTCAGTCTGACAAAGGTTCTCATCGTTACTTTTGATAAGCGTACCGATGCTCAGTTCAGGCGCGACTCCATATCCGCCCCACTGCGAGCCCTTCAGGTTCTGGGTCTGGATCTCTTCGCTCCCACCAGATCCACTCCCCTGGAAGCCCAGAAGCCGGAGCGCCGGGCTGGTGGTGATCTGCGTGGTGGCTGGGTCTGGATCGGCGCCCGACGTGGCCTTTTTGGCATTGGCAATATCGGGAAAGACCTGGCCGGTGGCGAGATTCAAGGCATCGGTCAGGTCACCGAAGTTTTCCCCCCCTCCAAACAGCTCGTAGGGAAGCGGGGTGGTCGCCACGCCCGGCAATGGGGTGGTCTGGTACAGCGTGGCCAGGCCAGCGGAGGGCAGCAGCACCTGCGTCACGAGCAGATAGGTCAGAGCAAGGGTGGTACCGATCCGACGAGATCGATGCTCGCCGGACCACTGGATGACTGGAGGTCTTCGATAAGGTCTCATAGACTTCACCCTTATCACATATTCAATGGGACTGTTGACAACATTGAGCTATCTGGGAAAGGTCGGTCCAGACAGCCAAGAACCGGTAACTCTGGTCATATCTGCTCGACAGACCCGGTCGTATTTGAGAGGATGCTCATATGCTGCGCTTATTGACGGCCGGTCTCGGCCTGGGTCTCATTCTAAGTTCATGTGGAAGCGGTGGTACACCGCCCTCTGTGGCCATCCTCACGCCTATTTCGGAAGCCACCGTGACAGGCACGACGGCCGTACAGGTCACGCTGGATACCCAGGAGACAGGAACAGTGACGGTCTACGCCCGCGCGCGGGGAGGCACCGAGGAAGGGCGCCTCATCGGAACCGTCAATACGTCGCCCTATATCGTCACCTGGAATACCGCATCTCTTCCCGCAGGCGCTGATCTGGAGCTTTACGCCAAAGCCACCGTCAAGGGCGCCACGGGGACCAGCCCCACCGTTCCAGTCATTATCCAGAACGCCAGCAGCCCCGCGCTGCAGTACATGGTCGCGTACAACATTCCCAAGAGCAGCCTGAACCTGCAGTCGCAGGGTACGCAGCGGCAGTTACCCCCGCTTGATCCGGCCCATATTGCCCTGAGAGACATAGGCGCGTCTTCTACGGTGCCTCGGCACTCAAGCCTCATCAGCACGCAGGCCATCGGCGCAGACCGCCAGCTTGCCGTGGAATGGGCCTGGTCTCCCGTCGACGGTGCAGACGGCTACCGGGTGCTGCGTTCAGACAAGAGTGTGGCTGGCCCTTTCAGTGTTGTTGCCAACATCGCGGCGACGGCCGCCGGCGCAGCCCGGCAGACCCACACTCAATTTATTTCCGCTGAAGATGCTAAAGACGTCGGGAGCCGTGTCTTCGGGGCCGTCCGCAGCCTGAGTGGGGTCGCCCAGACCGAGTCGGCCACCTCCGCTGCTGGCCGGGCCGTCTTTATGGACGAGCAACTGGTGGCCAGTCCCGTAAAGGGCCAGGTGGTCGAGAAGGGGCAGCCCGTCCTCACCTGGACAGCCCTGCCCGGAGCTACGGGTTACCTGTACTTCCTCTGCGACCGCCCCTGCGGTGAACAGAAATCGCAGTTCCTGTGGACCAACCCGCTCAATGGAGGGAAGTACGTCACCACCACGCAGCTCAGCGCAGCCTACCCGAGTGCCCGTGAGCCCCTACCCAGAGGGACGTACCATTGGTGGGTCGCGGGCGTGCGTCAGGAAGGAGACCGGGTGGTCAGCCTGAGCTACAGCGAGTCGCGCACCCTGGTTGTTCCGTGAACTGCCGCCTCGGCAGCGCGCTTTTGCTGACGGCCCTTCTGGTGGGGTGTGGCGCAGGGGAGCCTCCCAAACCAGACGCCTTCGTCCTGACAACGGCTCTGCCTGCACCGGCGACGCCAGGCCAGACAGTGACCCTGTACGGCCGGCTGCCAGCTGGAGAAAGCAGCGTCACCCTGGATGGCCTGCAGGGTGACCCCATAACGGTGCAGGCCGTCCCGGTCAAAGAAGGCCTGCAATTTGTTCTTCCTCCGACCCTGCTCGCCGACCTCTACGAGGTGACGCTGCAGGGGGTGTCTGGACAGAAGGTGCTCCTTGACGTCGTGCCCAAGATTGAACGGGTCACCCTTACTGGTTCGACGCTGGTCATTGAGGGTGCTGGCTGGGGAACCGATCCCAGCCGGGCCGGGATCGAAGTCAACCGGCAGTATCTCCCCGTCACGGGGACAGCGACGAGCCTTCAGACGATCGTCAATGCGAGTCAGGATATCTCTGGCACGGCCAGTGACCTTTACGGGGTATTCAACGTCCGTGTCCTCGTGGGGGAGCGGGCCAGTGAAACCAGGACGGTCCGCAAAGAAGCGGCGCGACTGGAAGGCAGAGTGTACCGTCCCCTGGAAAATCAGGCCTCTGCCACAGCTTCAGGGTTCTCTGCCCAGGCCCTTCGTCCCGCTGTGATCAACCCCGCCACCACAACCCTGCTGGTTCCGGCGGGAGCCACCCTTCCTCCCCAGGAGCTGGCAGGCATACGCCCTCTGCCCCTTCTCAACTCTCAGCAGGCCCGGTACACCTCGGTGCGGGGGGCACAACGCGCCCTGGATCTGCTGCTGCAACAGGGCGTAGCAGCTGAGTTCGATCAACGTATGCAGGTTCAGGACACCCAGAAGACGGAGCTGCCCCTCCATCTGGGGACCCAGGCGGTGACCGACCGACAATGGTTCTGGCCTCTTCTCGGGCTACAGGAAGCCTGGAAGACGACAGAGGGCAAAGGGATTACCGTTGCCGTGATTGACACGGGGGTGGCCAGCAATCATCCAGACCTGCGCAGTACCCTTCTCCCGGGACGCGACTACGTGGATGGTGACCTGACTCCCCAGGACGTCAGTGGACATGGAACTCATGTTGCGGGTCTGATTGGCGCGCATGGTCAGGTTAAGGGCGCCGCGCCGCAGGTTGCGCTTCTCCCAGTCCGTGTCATCGGTCCAGACGGCGGGTCAGTGAGTGATCTTATCCAGGGCCTGCTGTGGGCAGCGGGATTGGACCCCGAACACCCCAATCCTCATCCCGCGCAGGTCATCAACCTGTCACTGGGCACGCCTGAATACAGCGAGCGTCTGGCTGAGGCGGTGCAGCAGGTGCTGAAGGCCGGTGTGATTGTGGTGGCCGCAACTGGGAACGATGGTGGATTGCCCTATTCCCCAGCCAATCTGCCTGGAGTGATCGCAGTCACCAGCGTCAATGGGCCGGTCACGACCTACCAGCCGACCTATGCCAACCGCGGACCTGGAACCCGGATCGCAGCGTATGGCGGGGATCTCAATGCTGACCAGAACCAGGACGGCGAGCGGGACGGCATTCTGTCGACAGACATTACCAGTGCAGGTGCGCCCGGATATGCCCTGCGCAACGGAACGAGCATGGCCGCGCCGCAGGTCAGCGGTATCGCTGCTCTCCTGTTGGCACAGGGTACGCCGGCCCATCAGGTCAAGGCGCTTCTGGAGGGCCAGGCGACAGATCTTGGTGTTTCCGGGATGGACCTCACCACGGGTTGGGGACTGGTCAATGCGCGGCCTCTCCAGGGTGAAGTGGGCATGATCGCAGCTGCTTTGGACGAAAAAGGCCGCGTCATCACCTATGTCCGCCCTGAACAAGGACAGTTCACACTTAACAGTCTTCCTCCCAATACATCCATCACGGTAATTGCTGGCATGGATCGGGAGGGCAACGGTGTGATCGGCGAAGCCGGAGAACTGTTCGGTACCGTCAAGACCACCACTTCAACTGCCGGACAGATCAGCAAGGCCGCGATCACTCTTCAGCCCACAGACGGCAGGTCTGCGGTCGCACTCAACAAGTAAAGGAAATTTATGGCTCTTGCTTTCCGGCGTCATCTCCTCGGCATCACGGCTTTCCTGGCACTGACACCTCTGGGGTATGCGCAAAGTGCGGCGGCCAGTACGGTCAGTACGCCGTCACGCTCCATCGCTCAGGTCACTGTTATTCGCGCAGGCGACAATATCGTCATTCAGTCAAACGAGCAGATTCGTTATCAGACCGATCCGCTGACCCGTAAACTCATCTTGCCAGACGCTGTAATCAACGGCGGCGCCGCCCTACCGGACGGTGTGACCTGGTCGCGTCAGGACGGCTCTATCCAGTTTGTCATTCCAGACGGAACCACATACGCCTTGAGCCCCGACGGCAGAAACCTGATTCTGACCCCTCCGGGTCGCCAGGCAGTCAGTCCTATTCCCACAGACGAGCGTTCGCCCATCATTTATCCCTTGAGCTTTGCGGAGCCCAACCTTATCGCCGGCCTGATTCAAAGCATCTACCCTGGAACGCGCGTGGTGGTTGATGCACGCCAGCGTACCCTCATCATCGTTGCCAACCCGGCAGACCGGGGACTGATGCTGGATCTTCTCAAGGGCCTCGATACCAGTCGGCCACAGATTCAGTTTGAAGCGGAAATTCTTGAGGTCAACCGGGACACGACCGACAGCCTGGGAATTCAGTACGACAGCATTTTCACCTTCAGACTGACGGAAGGAGAAGGCTTGAGCCTGGCCAAACTGGGCTCTCTGGGCCGAAGTCCACTGAGCCTGAGCATCGGCGTCAACCTCCTCAAGACCAATGGGGCTGCCCGGGTACTGGCCCGACCACGCATCACAACGATCGATGGGCTGGAAGCGCGCATCAACAGCACACAGACCACGCCTGTGGTGACATCCAACAGCAGTGGTGGCACGAGCGTCCAGAGCATCACGACAGGGATCACGCTTCGGATGACTCCAAAAGTCGCGCCAGATGGCACAGTGGAAACCAATCTAACCATTAGTGTGAGCGTCCCGACAGGGACCACGAGCCAGGGTGTCCCCCAGTTCAGTACCCGGGAGGCCTCAACCACTGTTCGTGTGAGGAATGGAGAACCTATTGCGATCGGCGGTCTAATGGAAGACCGCGTCGTGAAGGGCGAACAGAAGGTACCCATCCTGGGCGATATCCCTGTTCTGGGTAAGCTCTTTACCACCACCAGAACAGACACGCGGCGGAGCGATTTGATTATCGTGGTGACCCCGAGGCTCGTCATGAGCGCCAACGAATCGTTGCCGAGTCTGGCCCCGACAAGTGCGGACCTCCCCTCGAGAACCCAGAGTGGACAGGGCGCTGGAAGCTCTGGCTCGTCGGTGCCAGCACCATCGCAGCCCATTCCTAACCGGCCCTGATCTACGTACCAACGCGCTATTGAGCACGGTCAAAGCACGCACCAGCCCTTTTAGGGTGTCGCGCGCTGTGGAGCTCAGTTCCGGATTCGCCCGAGTCTACGACCAGCCCTGACTTACGCCGTTTTCAATGACAAGGCGCGTGAGCCACACAGCTCCATCACGGTGTCCAGCCTGAAAGTGGACTGCATCGTTTGAATCCAGGGGATCGCGACAGGTCCCAACGCATACATGTACATTCAGGGTGCTTGTAGAGTGACGAACTGAACATGACCAATGCGGCGCCGCTTCTCGACTTGGCTCAGATCTTCGGCCCCGCGCTTCCTCCAGGGCTGAGTATCGAGGTGGATGGAGTGCGGTGCCTGATTCGGAGGCCGTGGTCGCGGACCATGCCTACCCCGACGAACTTGAACCCTCTTTCTGGACTCAATTTAGATTGCCGTCGCAGATGCTGTGGGGGAGCATTGGCCTAAGCTGTGTGGTCTGTCGTTGCGGTACGAAGTCCACGCCTCCGAACGTCGACCACGAATTCGGTTCCTGCTTATCGAACAGTGACCCCTCCTGCGAGCGTATAGGGAGCAGGCACATCAAAAGTTTTCTACCTCCGCCGCGACATCGTTACGTCTCACAGCGACGTAGCGGCGCGTCGTGTCGACCGACGAGTGCCCAAGGAAGAGACTCACCCGGGTGAAATCGCCGGTCGCTTCGTAGAGCATCGTGCCCGACGTTTTGCGGGCCGCGTGGAAGCCCCGGAAGCGCCCCGCCAGGCCCGCGCGCTCGAAGGTGCGGCGCATCTGCCGGGCGGCCGTGTTGTAGGAGAGGCCGGGGAAGTAGGGCCCCGGCGGGAGAGCGAGGAGCGCTTCGCGGACGCGGCGACCGAGGGGAACGAGCCGGACCTTACCCCCCTTCCCCGTCACGCTGAGCTCGTTCCCTGTCTGATCCCAGCTGTGGGCGGCGAGCGCTTCGCTCACCCGGAGGCCGGAGTGGGCACAGAGCAGGAGCAGGGCCCGAAGTTGGGGCGTGCAGTACGGGAGAACCTGTTCGATCTCCTCCATGTACGGGGGGTTCTTGACGATGCCCGGTGTGGGGTCCGCGGGGGCCGAGGTGTCGGTGAACGGATCGAGTTGCGTGACGCCCGCCCACCTCAGCGCACGGTAGAGGGCGCGAGCTCCAGCGAAGTACTGAGCGACCGAAGCAGGGGCCAGGTGACCGACCCCATTCCGCCCCGGGGAGGTTTGAAGGTGGGCGAGGTAGCGGCCACCGTCACGGTGCCCGGGGCGGAGCAGCTGCATGCCACTCTGCTGAGCCCAGGGGACGAAGGTGCGCACGGCGAGTTGGTAGGCGGCGACGGTTTTGGGACTGGTGCGCGCGCCGTTCTTGCTGCCGGCGTGGAGGTAGGCGGTGAGCACTTGGATGAGGGCGTGCACGTCATAGGTGGCGGCAGCTTCGGTGGCCCGGACCCGGAGAGCCTGGTCGGTGAGGTCAGCCCAGGCCAGGGCAGTGGTAGGGCGGACGAGGGTCATAGAGGGAGGGTAGCGTGCCATGAAGTGAGCACACTAATGCCGTTTAGTAATCTCCCGGTGCTGTCCGCTATCCGTTAAGTGGGTTCCTCGCCCCACTCCCCACAGCTCGCATCAAGACCTCTCAGGGCTCTCAGCATCAGGCAGCCAACAGGCATCTCCTTCCTAGAAGGGGAGGAACGCTGTCTCTGCCTTCTGATCCTTGATGTTGTACGACGCGTAAACGCTGCCCACAGCATCCGGATAACTGGCCAGATGATCTGTTCCAGAGAGGAATCCGTCAATCACGCAGCCCTCCACCCCCGTGCCTTCTTTGTTACAGACCACGGCATGAGTCTTGCCATCAAGGCTCGTCATCGTCCCTGTGCTCAGCCGCGGCACCAAGAAAATGTTGGCACGAGCATATGCCCTCCCGGCAGCAGAGGCTTCAAACGTCGGGCTTGCCTGTCCGGTCTCTTGCGCGTACGCCCGCAGGGCTGCCGCGATCTCCGTATCTCCTGTGCCGGGCAAAATGACAGCGACCTCTCCCGTCGTTGTCGCCAGGATGGGCAACATCGCACGGCAATGAATCGCTTCGGCGCCACGCGCACAGGCTTGAACATATTTGCGGGCGTCGCTTGGATGATTCAGATCCAGACCTTGGAAGTCACAAGCGGAACATGACAGCAGAAGGAGAACACCAGCCAGGAAGCGTTTCACCTTTCCAACCCAACTTGCTCTTCAGGCATCGCGGGCCTGACTTGCGCAGGAGAACCGCGCCTCCCCTCAGACCGAGGACCTCCGTCTTCACCCTTCAACTGGATGCCCATCACCGTCAATCCAGACCTGCAACGCCCTGATCGCCCCTTGCCCTAGCGACCAGCTCACCTGCGGCGGGATCGACCCAGACTGGGGCGCAGTGACGGTCAAGCCGTCCCGCGCACTGGTGAGGGCAGCTTGCCAGGGTTTGACCATGACGCTGCCCTCGCCACCCGCCGCGGCCACACGAATCAATGTCTCGAACTGAAGACTGTAGGCCGGCGATAGATCAAACAAGAAGACCTGCCCTCCTGCGGCGCGACCCGTAAGGCGGTACGTCGCGCTGTACCGCGTGACATCAAGTACGGCTCCGGCTGGAGTGGAGACCGTCAAGGTGAGGGTCTGAGACATGACTTCAAGGTAGAACGCCAAGCATGAGAGGACACCGCCCGCCGAGACACTTGATGGTCAGTGTGCCCTTCTCACTTTGGGCTGAGCCCTGTCGCCAAGCTCAGAGTGAGAAGGGCAGGAGGGAGCTCTTTTGGGTGGAGGAAGCAGTATCTGGGCCGAAGGGGGAAGCGGGGTCGCTCCAAAGAAATGGAGATCTGCCCAAGCAACCCCTTCGTGTCATACCTATTCCTCTTGACCGCCAGAGCTCCCCGCCATGGCCTGTGCGGAAGGGGAGGGTATGACTGGCCGAGCGGCAGTCTGGTCCTGTTTTCCCCTCCGCTCCCGCATATATTCCGCCATCCAGTTGACAGTCTCAGTCAGCTGACTGAGACTTGCCTCAATGGCATCCAAACGCTTGACCACCTGACGGGCTTGGTCGGCGTCTATAGGTGGCTCGTACTCTCCAAGGACCATCAGCACGGCTTGCCGAAAATTCTTGGCCTTCTTGGCTTTGAGGAGCTTGTGAGCTTGCCGCATTCCCTCAATGGTGTCTTCGTCAAGCAAGCGTGTCCTCTCGGTCTGTGCTTCTTCGTGATAGACACTCAGGCGTTTGGAGAGGACAGTGGGGTCAATATCAAGTTCTTGCGCGAGTTCTGAGCCAAG
Organism: Deinococcus gobiensis I-0; assembly: GCF_000252445.1. Classification (GTDB taxonomy): domain Bacteria; phylum Deinococcota; class Deinococci; order Deinococcales; family Deinococcaceae; genus Deinococcus; species Deinococcus gobiensis. Next base: position 40,334 of record NC_017793.1, read on the forward strand.
CATGGAAGAACTGTACGACTTGCCAATGATCATAACAAGCAAGTCTGTGCACCGCACTCCCAGATCTACCGCGAGGTGTACAGCGAGGTACCGACGCGCTACACAGCGAGCAACACGGCACCGCGTCAGCGCCGCGTCAACGAGGTACACAGCGCCGCGCGGTAGCCAGCCAGGGGCTGTCGCCTATGGCCCGACGTGACCAGCGACCCTACAGCGAGCTCGCCGCGCCCCTGCCCTCTCCCAAAAAACGTGACGTCCTACAGACAAAACACTTATCTCATCCATTCCTGAGCGATGAGGAAACCTCTGGGTTTTTTCGGCTGGGACGCAAGGTGCGTACGCGGACACACCTGCTCTGTACGCTGGTGACATGTCCGCGCGCGCTCCCGAGCACCATACCCAAAAAAAGGCTCGTCTCCGGGCCCTCCTGCGCTCCAGCGGAGGCGTCGTGACCCTCCCCACCCTTCACCGCCGGAAGCTTGCCGCCGCCGCCGAGGGCTTGGGCCTACCCCAGGTTGATCGTTCCGTGCGCACCCGGGCCAACCAGGTCGGCAGTGATGTCACGTTGACCTTTATCGCCCTGGAAGCCGCTCACCTCGAGCTGCCTCCCCGTGAGCTCATGCACCGCGCCGCCCTGACTGAAACCTACCTGCGCTGTCAGGAGCTCTATCCACTGCGTGACCGCATCCGGCCGGACGAACGCTGGCAACTCGTGACCCCTCAAGGGCGTGACCGCGTCTCCCTTCCCGATGCGGAGATCCTTGGGCCGCACATCAACCGGCACCACCGGGATTGCGCGGTTGAGTTCGATGCGGGCTATGACTTCGGCACGATCAAGGACAAGCTCAAGAGCTTCACGGACAAGCAGGGGTATCGGCGCGTCCTCTGGGCCACCAGCATTCACGACCGGGTCAAGCGGATGTTCTACCAGATCGAGGAGCTCGGCCTCCCGAACCTCCATGAGTTCGACATCATCTGGGTGGATTTCTGGAGCGAGGAGGACCGGTACGGGTACCGGCCCCGTTGTCGGAAGGACAATCACCTGGGCTTCCGCTCTACTCGCCTTCTGGAGGCGGCGGCAGCTCGATGATCTGCAGCATGGGTCCACTCAAGTGTTCCCGCTTGGCCTCAAGTTGGCGGTGGTAGGCGCGCAGCGGTTCAGCATTCGGCACCGCGATGATCAGTGGATGTTGCCAAGTGCTCCGGTCCATCTTGTGCGAGCTGACCAACTTGCGGACCTGCGACACCTTCAGCCCACCGTTCGCCACGCTCGCGTAGAGATAGGGATAGCCCCTCGCAGGCCTCCAGAAATGTTCGTAGATTGGCCCCGCCCACGCCTCACGGGCGGCCTGCGGGGTGCGCAGCTCAACATACAGAACCTGGGACGTCTTCTTTCCGTTGCGGTGGCGTGAGCCTTTGTACTCGGCACGCGACACCTCGTAGCCCTGATCCTGCAAGCTCCAGATGGCGTCCATCTGGAACGCCCGGTCGGCGGCACTGCCGGGCGCGATGAGGTAGGGCATCTCCTTGCCCGCCTTGCGGAAGGCGTCATACGTCTCGCGACTCGGAGCGATGACACGTCCGTAGGCCGTGCAGTGCTCAACGACGATGCGGCGGGTGAGCAGACGCCTCCAGTTGGGCTTGGGGTTAAGACGGATGATGCGGCGGGTGGTCAGTGGACCGTAATAGGCAAGGAGCTTGAGGAGGTGCTGTTCACTGGGCGTCAGGTCGTCCATCCCCTCAGTGTGTGGGCGGTTCTGGTAGGCCGGTGCGTTGCAGGAGCAAGGGCGGGCGCTGATGCACTCTGGAGCGTGAGCGCTCTTGGTGAGCGGCGACCGGAGAGTAGGGCCCAGGAAGAAGCTCTGGAAGAAGTGCACGCATCGAATCGCCTGGACGGACACCTGCCACCCAGCGACCGGCGTGCTCCCTCCTCGGGCCATTCCCCCTTTTTCTTTTCCAGGGAGGCCGGGCCGTTACCCTCGGGTCATGTCCTCGGTCTACGCAACGGCCACCCACATCCCCACCGGTGAAGTCACCCGCACCCTTGGCCCGTTCGACAGCCGACACGCGGCATATGTGGCGGTCGGTGAGGTGGTCGGTCAAGTCCTGACCTGGGAGCGGCAGGCGACGGGCGCTTACCTTGCGGAGAAGTACCCCATGCTCTGGACCGTGGAGGAGCGCGAAGTGGGATCTGTTCTCTGACGGTCCACGCCCGCCTGACCGTTGACCCACCGCCGCCCACACCTCGGCGATGGTCCGCATGGCTCTCTGCTGTTCGGCGAACCGCAACAGGTCACCGGCCACCTGGGACAACCAGGTCCAACAGGGGAGGTAGGTAAGGTGCATGGCATAGCCCCTCACCGTCACGCCGCGTGACTTCTGAGCATGTACCTGTAGGCCACGGCGGAAGCGCAGCGGCCCCGCCGCCAATAGGGCATTGAGCGGCACCCGTGAACGTGTCACCAAAGTCAGCACCTGGCCACCATGGACATCTCGCCGACACATCTCGCCAGTCGGCGAGCGGGTTCCCTCCCCCGACGTACGGCCGCCCGCCACGCTCAGCTCGTTGCGAACGCCGTGGGCTCTGGCGTGAAGGGTCGCGAGCTCCGGCGCAGCGGCTGAGCTTCCAGATGGTCAAGTGTCCGTCCTCCTCCGTTCGGGACCCACGCTGAGCGTGAGCTGAGGGTGGACCAGGGGCGGCAACGTGTCGTAAAAACTCCTGCGGCGCGGCCGCAGGGTGTGTGGGGGAAAGAGAGACAGGACTGCGTACCCTGCTCGAAGGCTCTGCTTCAGCCCGGGAACATCTTGGGAAGAATCTCAGGATGTTCCTGCGTCGTGTTCCTACACCCCGAGGGCACCCTCCTGTGTAGGGAGAGCCTGCCCGGAAACTTTCCCGAGGGTCCCGACAGCTGGACCCCCCTGCACTTCCTCTGGAAGAAGGCGCGGACCATCGACGCCCACTCCCGTCTCCACAAGGTCCGAAGCCCAGAGACCTTGGGCTCAGGTCGTGGGCGAGTTCTCCACAATGAATCCTCTGTGCATCCTCTATGGGGGTACAGGACGTCGACCGGAATGTGCATCTTCTATGGGCTTCCCGCCGGCGCTTCCGGGTCCAAGTTGTGGAGTCGCTGCCAGTTGGTTAGTCAGGGGCGGCCGCAGGCAGGTAGAGTCCGGTGAAAGAGGAAGGCCGATCAGGCCACTGGGACGGCAGGGCTGTCGGCATAGGAGGCCGGGACGGGCTGCCCCTGCCGGAGGGCCTGGACGAAGGCGTCCACCTGCGCGGCGAGTTGATCCCGCACGGCTCGCCAGCGTTCCAGGCTGCCCCCGCTGGGATCGGTGAAGGGGTAGTGCAGCCGCTGGGTCTGGCCAGGGTAGACGGGGCAGGCTTCGGCGGCAGAATCGCAGACGGTGATCACGTACTCGAAGTTCTGCGCGTTGGGCACGTCCCACAGGGTTTTGCTGCTGTGCCCGTCCAGGCTCAGGCCAATCTCACTCAGGACAGTCTTCGCCTCGTCCTTGACCCGCGTGGCTTCCGTGCCGGCGGAATGGACGTCGAGGGCGAGGCCCGCCCGGCGCGCGGCCTCGCGGGTGAGGGCTTCGGCCATCTGGGAGCGGGCGCTGTTGTGGGTGCAGAGGATCAGGACACGGAGCACCTCCCTAGCATAGGGAGTCGTGTTGCCACGCCGCCGGGCACTGACCTGGGGGAGTGGCCACGCCCATGAAGAGCAGGTCAGAGAAGCGCAGGTGGAGCTGCTCGCGGCCTGAGGAGGTCAGGTCTCTCCTTCACCAGACTTTCTATCCCTTGATGCGGTCTGCGCAACAAGTAGGAGCAGCTCTTTACCCAATGAAGAGGGCCGCCCATAGGCGGCCTTTGTAGGGATAGATCAGGCGCTTTACTTCTTGGTAGTGCGGCTCTTGGCTTTGGGCTTGGCGGCCTTGCGCGAGTTGCCCAGGTGCTGCCCCTTCTCGAAGCTCGACTGCATCTTGCGCCGGGTTTCCTCGACCATCGCCGCAAAATCCACCGCCCCGGCTTCCACCGCTTCCAGACTCGCCTTCGGGGCCGCTGTCCGGCGGGTCACCGCACTCAGCGACTCGTTCACCCCGTCAAACCACTCCTGGTAGGCCGGCGTGACATTCACGACCATATCTTTGACCGTGCGGGCATACGTCTCGTCCACACCACGGCGGCGGTACGCCTTGGGCAGCTCAAAGCGTTCGGGCAGGTCCGCCGCTTCAATCTTGCCTTCCCGCACCGCATCACGAAACTGCTTGTAGAACGCGTCACTGCGTTGGGGGTTCGTCAGCTGTTCCATCTGCGCACTCAACTTTTCGTAGGCCATATCAAGAGTTATAGGTCCCCCTTTCTCTGAACGCAAGCCCACAGAAGAGATATCCCATCATCTTCGTCTCCTCAGCAGTTCACTATTTCACCGACGCTTCCTCAACGATTTCCTGCCGAGCTGCTCTAGGAGCGACATTCTATGACCCGACCCAACTTCATGATCATCGGTGCCGCCAAAGCCGGCACGACCTCGCTTTACCACTATCTCCAGCAGCATCCCCAGATCTACATGACCCCCACCAAGGAGACGAACTACTTCGCGCTGGTGGGACATCCCCTGGACTACGCGGGCCCAGGTGATCAGGACTACATCACCCGCTTCTCGGTTACGACCCCGGAAGGCTATGCGGCACAATTCGCCGGGGTGCAGGGGGAACGGGCCATCGGAGAGGCCTCGCCGCTCTACCTCTACGATGCCCAGACGCCGCAGCGTCTCAAAGCGGCCGTGCCAGACGTCCGCCTGATCGCGGTGCTGCGAGAACCAGTGACACGGGCCTACTCGGCGTTCTCACACCTGGTGCGCGACGGCCGTGAACCGGCCGCGAGCTTCGCGGAGGCCCTGGAGCTGGAAGACGAGCGGATTGCGGCGGGCTGGGAGCACATCTGGCACTACACCCGCATGGGCCGCTATACCGAGCAGCTGCGGCGGTATCAGGCCCTGTTCGCCCCGGAGCAGCTACGGGTCTATCTACATGACGACCTTCTCCGTCGCCCGGACTGGGTGATGCAGGACCTGCTGAAGTTCTTGGATGTCGATCCGTCCGCCATGCCGGACCAATCTGTGCGGCACAACGTCTCTGCGCTGGGATTACCGCACCTCCCGCCCCTCCTGCCGGAGGTGCAGGAGCGGCTAGAGGCCCTGTTTGCCCCTGAACGCGAGGCCCTGGCGGAACTGCTGGGCCGGGACCTCAGAGATTGGGAGCGGCAGGTCCTCACGGCGTACTGAGGGGAGAGGTGGCCAGGCAGACCTGAGCCGGAGAGAACAGTTCGAAGAACGTTAGAGGAGGGTGCTCGGTTCTGACCGCTACCCAGCACAGGGGTTCGGTCCTTTTCGGCGTACGCCAGTCACGGAGGGTGGCCAGCGTCAGGCGCACGCCTAGTCACGGATCTCAACTTCAGAACCCGCAAGTCGTGATTTTTGGCGATGTTGAGACGCCCAGCCCACCTCACTTCGTCCTCTTTTTTTGACTGTTCGGCATGTCAAGTTTTGTCAGGTTTTAGCCCGAGCCTCCCCTCCTCTTGGCACCCTCCGAGACGTCAAAAATCGCTGACCTGTCCTCGACCATCCAAAAGCAACAAAATTTCGCCCGTGAGGGCTGGGCACCTGTGCTTCCTTCCTTTTTTAGGGTGTCGATTCTGTCGGTTCTGCCTCCCCTCCGTGCCGCCATTTATGCGTCTGGGCGCCAGAAATCAGACCTGATGTTTGCACTTCCTCGTGTCGCTCTGGACCTGTCCGAAAATCCGAAAATACCCCCTTCTCCTCTCTTTTTTAGGTGTCAGTTCTGTCAGTTCTACGCCGCGATGACTCCCTCTGGAATGGACCTGAACGCCATACCGAAGGTTGTCTTCAAGGTCAAAAACAGCAGAAAGTTCATGCCGCTTTTCTACCCCGCCCGGACCTGTCCAGCCCCTCTGGGCGAGGAGATTTCGCAACGCGCATGCTTTCCACTTCCTCGCCCCTGAGCAGGCGTGAGCGTCACAGGCCTGCTTCGAGAGACGACCAATTCAGACCCTTCCGAGGGAGGGGGCCTGGAACCCAAAAAGACGCGACCGTTGGCGACCGCCGAGCGGCCGCCTGGCGGTCATTCTCTACGTCATAGAGGAGAGATTTGATCGCCCCCGAACGGTCGCTTCCTGGCACTCAGGAGAGGCCTCCATCCGGCCTTCGACCTGAGGTTTCTCTATCAGTTCCGTGACTCCATCCAAGGGAAAGGCCCCATCCCTGGCCTCTCCCTGTCTCTTTGGGGAGGGTCGGGTTAGAGGTTCATGGCCCGGAGCAGCTCCACTCGATGGGGCTTCAACAACTCCTCAAACAGGTGCACCAGATCCCCGCTCAGTCCCGGCTTACGTTCGAGCGACAGGAGGTCGCGCCGGTACCGGTACAGCACCTCCGGCGTCTTCGGCGTCGGCCACGTCCGCAGGGTTCCCAGGGTGATTCTGCCCCCCTCCGCCTCCGGCTTCACCAGCACCTTCAATGACAGGGGCGAGGTCAGGATCGTCCGCTCGCCGTACAGCAACTGCACGGGTTCCACCTTCGTGTAGAAGATGTCCCCGCCCGCCTTCTTACTCGGTCCCTGATCACGGCCCCGCGTGCTGTGCGTGAACGTCAGCTGACCCTCCCCCAGCGGCGTGCGGTTGTCCGCCAGGATGGCCAGTGCCAGCCGATTCGCCACATGGCGCCCGTACTGTTCCTGCGCCGCGCGCTGGATCGCCACCTTGAGTTGGATCTCCGGCACTGGACGGGCATTGGTACCTGTGCTCATGCCTCTTCCTTCCAACCCTTGCCACTGCGCTTGACCATGACGAAGGTCATGAACGGATAGGCTGCCTGCACCTCGCGCCACTTCACCTTGAACTCGGCCGTCTCCACGCCCTTCACGTCCCGCGTATCCACCCGCCCGTCCGCCCAGAAGCACAGGAAGTCCGCCACGTACCGGGTGCCCCCGGGCAGGTAGAAGACCGGCTGCCGCATCACGCCCACGAGCTGCTGTGCCCGGAGGGCCAGCTGCAGCACGTCGTGATAGTCCGCCTCGGCCTTGCTGTCGAACGAGACGCCGGCGCGCTCCGTCCGGACTGCCCCGAACTTGTGCGTGGCCTTGCGACCCGGCTGGAAGCGGGTCACGCCTCCACCCAGAACTCGGCCTGCCGTCCCCGCCCACCGGTCTCGATCCTCACCACACCGCGCCGGGCCAGGTGATGCGCGAAAGCACTCGCCAGCTGAAGGGGCAGCCCACACTCGTCGGCGATCTCTACCGCCAAGAGGCGAACACCTGGGAACTCGGCGATGACGTCGTAGACCTGACGTGCTCGTGTCCCTGGCTGGGGGAGGGCTGGGGGCCGGGGGGTGCGGGGGTCCAGCCGCCGACGTGCAACGAAGGCCTCGCCTTCCGGCGTCAGCACACAGGTGGCTTTGCTGGTCTTGCGCTCTGCTGGGGTGGTCGGGCGGATCAGGCCCTCGAGGAGGTGGACCCGCAAGTGACTCTTGATGCGCTGTCCGGCAGTGGTCAGGGGCTCCCCTGCAGGGGTGTGCGTGTCGCCGCAGACCCAGCAGGCCCAGGGGGCAGGGGGCTTTGGCACAGGCTGGGAGGCGGAGGGACGGGGTGCGCGGGGATTCAAGGACATGGACAACCTCTCCGTGGAGTGGGGACGATCAGGGACGCTCCGAATCCAGACGGCGCTGGGCGACTTCGCCGAGGCTGGGGCCGCGACGTGGAGAGTGCAGGGGGCCATACCGCTCTGCGAACTTCACGCGGGCCTGTTCGCCCCGAGCGGTCAGGACATAGCCCGGGCCGGTGGGCGAGTGGGGTTCCCAGCGCAGCTGTCCGGTGGTCTGGTGCAACTGCCGGAAGAGCACGAGGTGGTAACTGCTGATGGCGGTGCGGTCGCCGTGGCGGCGCAGGCCTGTGGCCTCGAGGGCCGGGAGGGACTTGAGTGGCGCACCACTGAACACGGAGAGCAGGCCATACAGGTGGGGCACGAACTGGTGCTGTGGCACAAGGACTCCTGAGATCAGCGGCGAAGCACGGCCGCACTGTGGACGAGGACGCGCAGGCATGGTGAGCTCCCGCTCAGGACAGCTGCCGCCTGGCCCTCCCAGCTCCAGGGGATTTGCATAACCTTCCCCGCGCCACTCACCTCTCCCCTCTCTGGGGCCGAGTGGGCCCCGCAGCTCGACTGGGGTCCGGTCAGCAGCTGCCTGCCTGAGGCGCTCATCACCTGACTGCCCTGAAAGCTGGGCCGCACCAAACTGCCGCAGGGTCGATGCCCCTGGTATTCGGTGGCCTCACCCTTCTCGGGGCGAACGCGACTGCGCCACAACAGGCACGTCGTGCATGAATCAGACACCGCCACTTCTCTCCAGTCTTTCCAAAAACCTGAAAACCTGAAAACTGGTAAAACGGTTAATCTGCTTTCCCGAGAACAGGAAAACCCGGTAACCGGATATACTGTTTTCATGTACAGAATCGCTGTCGCCAACGACAAGGGCGGTGTGGGCAAAACCACCACGTCGGTCAGCCTTGCCACCCTTTTTGCCGAGAAGGCCCCCCACCCTCCTGGTGGATGCCGACGAGAAAACCATGAGTGCCCTGGAATGGGCGGCGGCTGGCCCAGACCTGCTCCCGTGCACCGTGATCTCGATTCAGGATCTGGAAGACACGGATCTGAGTGACTACGGTTACGTGATCCTCGATACGAAGGCCGGCGAAGAGTCGTCTGATCTCCTGGCCCTGGCCCGCACCGTCGATCTCCTGATCGTCCCCACGAAGCCGGACGCGCTGAGCCTGCGCGCCCTGGTCAAGACCCTGGCGCCCCTGATCGAGGAGGGCATTGAGAACTACCGCGTCCTGATCGTCGATGTGCCCCCAGCCCCGAGCACGGACGGGCACGAGGCGCGGGTCGCCCTGATGGATGAGGGGGTACCTGTATTCGCGCGTGACGTCCGCCGGGCCTCGGCCTTCAACAAGGCGGCGCTCGCGGGAACACCCGTACGGGCAGTCCGGGGTGACCAGCGCGCCAAGTTGGCGAGCATGGACTACGAACTGGTCCTGCGCGAAATCCTGAAGGGCGTGCCCGCATGAGCAGGCCCACCAGCAAGTTCGGCGGCGCACTGGCCAAGCTCCGGCAGGAATCAGCATCCAACCCGGAAACCGGAGAACCTGAAAACCTGAAAGCAGGTAAACAGGAACGCCCGGTCGTACCGGCCGCTGCGCCCGCACCGGAACCTGCTGCCCGCGAGAAATACTCGACGAGCCTGCCGAGCAACCTCGTGAAGGCAATGAAGCTCCACGCGGTGAAAGCCGGGGTGAAGGATTACGCCGTGGTTGAGGCTGCCCTCCGGGAGTATCTCGAGCGTCACGGCGACTGAACACCCTGGGGGAGAGGGGAGGGGAGAGGCGCGAGCCCTCCCCGTTTGCGTGGACCCTACGCAAAGACGGTCCCTCCTTCCCCACGTGCCCAGGCTGGAAGCGGGGGCAGGCCCTGGCGCTCGGCATACAGCGGCTCAGGCATGCCGTACACGTCAGTCACCCCTATGACCTCATAGCCCATCAGCAACTGCTCCGGAGTGGGGCACTGCATCTGAGGCAGCGGGCAGGCCGCCGTGTGCAGCCGGACCGTGAGCAGCGCGACGTGCAGGCCGCGCGGCACCTGGGGCGGGTACAACTCCCGGAGCAGGGCCGCGAGGTTCATGACGCTCCGAAGAAGCCGTCGAGGAAGGCCCTGGCCTCAGAGTCCAGGAACTTGCGGGGCGTGGCCGCCAGGTGCCGCACGTACGTTGCGAGGGCCCGGCCCTGGGTTGGAGAGAGAGCCAGCACCGACAGGCTCAGGGTGTCGCCCTCCCACACCGGCATGAGCTGTCCTGCGACGGCTTCCTGCACGGCTGCGCCCTGCTGTGCCCACAGGTCATCGGTCAGGGGAGAGGGCACCTCAGCACTGGCCACGACGAGCGGCAGCGTCAAGGGCACGCGGCGCGGCGTCATACCTTCCTCCTACCCGTGCTTGTCCCGCAGAAGGAAGGCATGACCGCGCGCTGCTTGTCGGTCAGCATGGAGAGCAGGGCCGTCCGCCAAGCACGAGAGTCGGCGCTCAAGGGTCGCATGCCTCCATGCTCGCCAACTCACTCCCTCCTCATGTCACTTCACCGTCTGGCGCGATGGAAAGGTACAAAAGCTCCCCGGCTGACGCCGGAGGTGTGGTCAGGTTGGAACCCGGAGACTTCGCGCAGGTGGGAGGCGTCTCGACAGAATCTTCCTGAACACGCTTGAAGTCGATGATCGCAAAAACCATTGATGGTATTGATGGTTTTTGCAAAAATACGGAGTCATCCCCTATGGTGATCCCATGTCCGGACTGCCCACCGCTCTGCTGCTCTCCCGAGAAGAGAATCTCTATGCGGCAGCCGTCGCCCAGGCCGGCTACTTCACCGCCAAACAGGCACTCGACGCCGGCTACCGCCAGAGCCTTCACTCCTACCATGCCCATACAGGAAGATGGACACGCGTAGGGCCCGGCCTCTACCGACTCCCCACGCTGCCTCTGACGCCCGAGGACCAATACGTCCGACTCAGTCTCTGGAGCCGCAACCAGAGCGACCAACCACAAGGCGTCTTCGGCTTCGAGACGGCCCTCACCATCCATGACCTCAGTGACCTGATGCCCGCCCGGCTCCACATGATCGTGGCACCGAACTTCCGGAAGAAGCCCCCGCCCGGTCTGATTCTGCACACAGCTGTCCTGCCCGCTTCAGACCTTCAGCAGCGCACGGCCTACCAGGTCACCACCCCCCTTCGGACCTTGCTGGACATCGCGGGAAGTCCCACAAGTCCCGAACACCTGCACTCTGGACTGTCCGAGGCTCTTGAACGTGGCCTTATTCGACGACGCCGACTTGAGGAACGCCTTCTGGACCCATCTACACCTCCCCAGGCCAGGAAACGCCTGCTCGTTGCTCTGGAAGCGCTATGAGATACACCACCGCTGCCGCTTTCCGCCGCGCTCTGGATGACCGGCTCAGTCGTCAGGGCCTCGTGGACGGAATGGACGTCTCACGGCTCCAACGCCAGGTGACCTACGAGCGCTTCCTGGCACGGCTCTTCCGAGTCACTGGCGACACCTGGGTCCTCAAGGGGGGGTACGCCCTTGAGCTCCGGTTGGGCGGGCAGGCCCGGGCCACGAAAGACCTGGATTTCCTGGCGCCGCTGGAAGCTGACCTGTTGGACACCCTTCAGGAGACCGCTGAGCAGAACCTTGGAGATCACTTCGAGTTTCAGGTCGAGCTCCCCAGAAAAGGCAGGCTGACTGGCCCACCGGAGGGCGGGCAGCGATTCCGGGTGACGGGTCGACTGGATGGACGTCCCTATGCCACGTTCTCGGTCGATGTCGGGCAGGGTGACCTGCTCCTGAGTCCACTCGACCAGCTGCCGGCCCGCGTTGACGTGACCTTCGCGGGGTTGCCTGAAGAGACCTTCCCTATCTATCCCCGTGCAGAGCACTTTGCCGAGAAGCTCCATGCCTACACCCGACCTCGGAGTTCTGGGGAGAACACACGCGTAAAGGATCTGTTGGACCTGAGCCTGTTGCTGTCCGATCCGGCATTCCCGCCAGCACAGGCTGTGGCCAAAACTGTGCGCGCTGTGTTCGAGCACTACGGCACGCACCCGGTGCCACAGGTGATTCCCCTGCCGCCCAGAACCTGGCAGGACACCTACCAGGAGACCGCCCAGGAGCTGCAGCATCCCGTGACGGACATGGATGAGGCGGTCAGGGAGATCCAGCGCTTCCTTCAGTCTGGTCATTCCACCCTGTAGAGAGTTGTCTCAGCGCCTTGTCCGTGAAGCAAGCGGGCAGCTGACCAGAACGCGGCCACCGCACGGATCAGGGCGGCCGTGGTCAGGTCATCCTCCCGGGCACGGTGCGTCGGCCCAGGTACAGGTTCTATTGGTGATGGCATAAGTTGGCACTGGTCCTGATGCTCTTGGACCACCAAGACAGTGGTCGGAATGTTCTGCATGTCAGAACGGGGAATCAGGTCTGGAACCGTGTGTCGTTTGAGCTTCGCAAAGCCCAGGGCCAACTCAGGGCCAGCAGCAGCAGGCAGCCACTCAGCCCCGCCATCAGCCATGGGGTGCCCACTGGCCAGGCCGCCAGCATGGCCCCCAGACTCAGTCCCACGGCATTGAGCGCCAGGAGGGTACCGATCACCCGGCCGCGGAGCGCCAGCGGGACCAGGTGTTGCGAACGGGTCACCGCCGCGACCTCCAACAGACCCAGGCCCACCCCGAAGACCAGTGCCGCGCTCCACCAGACCCCTATGGCTGGCCAGACCAGACCCGCCGTGCCCAGCGTCAGCACCCAGCGTCCCCACCCCATCAGCGTGTCCAGAGACCACCGCCGCTCCAGAGGGGTGACCAGCAGGATGCCCAGTAACACCCCGCTGGCAAGAAGCATCTCGAACATCGCGTAATCGGACGCCCCCTGCCCCAGGCGCTGCATGTGGACGGGTGCGCGCACGTTGATCAGATTCATGGCCAGATTGAGCGTGAAGCTCAGCGCGAGCATGGCCAGCAGCTGGCGCGATGTCCGCAGGACACGCCACCCCTCCCGGAGATCGGCGAGGGGACGCAGCGGTGTTCCCTGTTGCGCAGCCGGCATGCGGGGGAGAGAAGGTGCAACCAGCGCCAGTCCCAGGAGAAGCAGCGTACTGAGCCCTAGCGTGCCCGCCTGCCCGGAGACGTGCAGCAGACTTCCCCCCAGGCCGTAGCCCACCAATGGGACCCCCATCATGGCGCCGCTGTTCAGGCTGTTGGCCCGCGTCAACTGTGTGGCGTCGACCAGGCGGGGGATGAGGGTACTGCCGGCGGTGTAGGCCAGCGTGGTCAGCAGACCTCCAAAGAAGGCCACCAGGAGCAGCAGGGCCAGAGGGACGGCTTCCCCAAGAGCCAGCACCGCCAGCCCGCCCACGGTGACTGCCCGCAGAAGGGACGTCAGGAGCAGCAAGGTACGCGGCGAGACGCGGTCAGCCAGCGACCCCAGGA